>JAIYAI010000546.1 GCA_027489135.1 Acetobacteraceae bacterium | reverse complement strand
GGTGTCGCCCACATTGGTGTCGGCGACCGTCTTGATGGCCGCGGTGACGTAGCCCATCTCGCCGGGGCCGAGGCTGTCGCGCTGGACCATCTTCGGCGTGAAGATGCCGAGCTGTTCCACCGTGTGCACGGCGCCGTTCGACATCATGCGGATGCGCTGGCCCTTGCGCAGGTGCCCGTCCTTCACCCGCACAAGCACGACGACGCCGAGATAGGCGTCGTACCAGCTGTCGACCAGCAGCGCGGTCAGCGGCTTCGAGGCATCGCCCGTCGGCGGCGGCAGGCGCATGGCGATCGCCTCCAGCACGCCCTCAATGTTGAGGCCAGTCTTGGCGCTGATTTCGACGGCCTCGGAGGCGTCGAGGCCGATCACGTCCTCGATCTGCTGCTTCACCCGCTCCGGCTCGGCGGCCGGGAGGTCGACCTTGTTCAGGACGGGGACGATCTCGTGGTTCGCGTCGATCGCCTGGTAGACATTCGCGAGCGTCTGCGCCTCAACGCCCTGGGAGGCATCGACCACCAGCAGCGACCCCTCGCAGGCGGCCAGCGACCGGCTGACTTCATAGGCGAAGTCGACATGGCCGGGCGTGTCCATCAGGTTGAACACGTAGTCCTTGCCGTCCTTCGCCCGGTAGTTCAGCCGGACGGTCTGCGCCTTGATGGTGATGCCGCGCTCGCGCTCCAGCTCCATGTTGTCGAGGAGCTGTTCCTTCATGTCGCGCGCCGCGACGGTGCCCGTGGTCTGGATCAGGCGGTCGGCCAGGGTCGATTTCCCGTGGTCGATATGCGCGATGATCGAGAAGTTGCGGATCTGCGAGAGGGGCGTGTCGGTCATGGGGTTCCGGCGGCGCGGGGCCTGAGGCACACGGGCGGCGGCGCCCGGCGTTTCGGGGCAGATAGGGCAGCCGGGCCGGTTGTCCAAGCATCAAGCGCCATCGGCGCAGTTGGCCCCGCCCCGTGCGCAACCATTGCCCGCCCCCGGCCCAGGGGGTATCGCGCCGCCATCTCCCGCCCCGGCGCCAGGAATCCCCAGCCATGACCATCGCCGCGCCCGCCGCGCCCGCGCCCAGCCTCGACATCCTCGGCATCGGCAATGCCATCGTGGACGTGCTCGCCCGCGCCGATGACGGCTTCCTCGCCGCCCGCGACCTGCCGAAGGGGGGGATGCGGCTGATCGGGCCGGAGGATGCCGAGACGCTGTATGCCGAGATGGCGCCGGGCATCGAAAGCTCGGGCGGCTCGGGTGCCAATACCTGCGCGGTCGCGGCCATGTTCGGGGCGAAGGTCGGCTTCCTCGGCAAGGTGGCGGACGACCAGCTTGGGAAGGTCTTCGCCCACGACATCCGCGCCGTGGGCGTGACCTTCCCGACCGCGCCGCTGGCCGCTGCCACCGCGCCGACCGCGCGCTGCCTGATCCTGGTGACGCCGGACGGCCAACGGACGATGAACACCTTCCTCGGCGCCTGCGTGCATTTCAGCGCCGGTGACCTCGACGCCGCGCTGATCGAGGCCGCCGCGGTGACCTACCTCGAGGGCTACCTGTTCGATCCGCCGGCCGCGCAGGCCGCCTTCTACGAGGCCAGTCGCATCGCCCACCATGCCGGCCGCCAGGTCGCGATCACCCTCTCGGACCCCTTCTGCGTCCAGCGCCACCGCCAGGCCTTCCGCAAGTTCGTGCGGGAGGAGGCCGACATCCTCTTCGCCAACGAGGCCGAGATCTGCGCGCTGTATGAGACCGACCGCTTCGAGGAGGCCGCCGCCCTGGTGCGCCAGGACGTGGCCCTCGCCGCACTGACCCGCAGCGAGCATGGCTCCGTGGTGGTGACGGAGACCGAGATGCACCCCGTCGCCGCCCGCCCGGCCCGGGTGCAGGACACCACCGGTGCCGGCGACGCCTATGCCGCCGGCTTCCTGGCGGCGCTGACCCGCGGCAAGCCGCTCCCCGAATGCGGGAAGTGGGGCTCCGTCGCCGCTGCCGCGGTGATCTCGGAGTTCGGGGCGCGGCCGCTGGATGCGTTGAAGGCCGCGGTCGCCTCGGTCGGCTGAGCCCGCCGGGGCCACCGGCCTCCCCCATGCGACGCGGGTCGGGCATGCCGCTTTCGGGCTCGCATTTTGTCGGCGCACCCCTTATGTGTGCACCGCAGCAAGCCAAGACTTGATCCACGCCCGCCTCGCCTGGGCGCCGGCCGCCCGGCTTCGGGGCGGAGCCGGCGCGTTCGTGCGTCGCGGCCCCAAGGGACTTCCCCGATGGACCTCCGCAACGTCGCGATCATCGCCCATGTCGACCATGGCAAGACCACGCTGGTGGACAACCTGCTGAAGCAGGCCGGCTCCTTCCGCGCCAACCAGCACGTCGCCGAGCGCGCGCTCGACCGCAACGACCTGGAGCGGGAGCGCGGCATCACTATCCTGGCGAAGTCCACCGCCGTCGCCTGGAAGGGCGTGAAGATCAACATCGTGGACACGCCCGGCCACGCCGATTTCGGCGGCGAGGTGGAGCGGATCCTCTCCATGGTCGATGGCGCGATCGTGCTGTGCGACGCCGCCGAAGGGCCGCTGCCCCAGACCAAGTTCGTGCTGACCAAGGCGCTGGCCCGCGGCCTCAAGCCGATCGTCGTCATCAACAAGGTTGACCGCCAGGACGCCCGCCCGGACGAGGTGCACAACGAGGTCTTCGACCTCTTCGCCGCGCTCGGCGCGACGGACGAGCAGCTGGATTTCCCGACCCTCTTCGCCTCCGGCCGCCAGGGCTGGGCCGATCTCTCGCTGGACGGGGCCCGCAAGGACCTCACCCCGATGTTCGACCTGATCCTCAGCCACGTCCCGGCGCCGAAGGTCGAGCTCGACAAGCCCTTCGCGATGAATGCCGCGATCCTCGAGAGCGACAACTTCCTCGGCCGCATCCTGACGGGCCGCGTCGCCCAGGGCGTCGGCAAGCTCAACATGCCTGTGCGCGTGCTGCGCCAGGACGGCTCGGTCGTGGAGACCGGGCGCCTGACCAAGCTGATGACCTATTCCGGCCTCGAGCGCGTGCCGGTCGATGAAGTCCAGGCCGGCGACATCGTCGCCATCGCGGGCCTCGCTGATGCGACCATCCCCGACACCATCGCCTCGCCCGAGGTGACGGAGCCGGTGCCGGCCATCCCCGTCGATCCGCCGACGCTCGCCATGACCTTCCGCATCAACGACGGCCCGCTCGGCGGCCGCGAGGGCAAGAAGGTCACATCGCGGCAGATCCGCGATCGCCTGTTCAAGGAGACGGAGGGCAACGTCGCCATCCGCGTGAAGGACAGCGAGGAAGCCGACAGCTTCGAGGTCGCCGGCCGCGGCGAGCTTCAGCTTGGCGTGCTGATCGAGCAGATGCGCCGCGAGGGCTTCGAGCTGACCATCGGCCGCCCCCGCGTGCTGACCCGCGACAACCCTGAGACGGGCGAGCGCGAGGAGCCCTTCGAGGAGTGCCTGATCGACGTCGACGAGGGCTATGCCGGCGTGGTCGTCGAGAAGATGTCGCTCCGCAAGGGCCAGATGCAGGACATGCGGCCCTCGGGCGGCGGCAAGGTGCGGCTGACCTTCCACATCCCTTCGCGCGGCCTGATCGGCTACCACGGCGAATTCCTGACCGACACCCGCGGCACCGGCATGATGAACCGGCTGTTCC
>JAIYAI010000792.1 GCA_027489135.1 Acetobacteraceae bacterium | reverse complement strand
CGCCATCTCCCTGCCGCTGGCCAACGGCGTGGTCCGCATTCCCGCCCTGTCGGTGCGCCGCGCCGAGACGACGATCGAGCTCGGCTCTGGCCAGAGCTTCGCCATCGCCGGCCTGCTCTCGCGCAATGTCACCCAGGCGGCGTCCAGCCTCATCGGGCTTGGCGACATCCCGGTGCTGGGCGCGCTGTTCCGCTCGGATCGCTTCCGGCGGCAGGAGACCGAGCTGGTGATCATCGTCACGCCCTACCTGGTGCGCCCGACCAGCAACGAGCGTCAGCTTGCGATCCCGAACGACACCTTCCGTGCGGCCACTGACCTCGATCGCATCGTGTATCGCCGGCAGTTGGCGCGCGGCAGTGTCGCCACGACGCCGCGCCTGCCGGCCGACACCGGCTTCATCGTGGAGTGACGGAGATGCGGCCCATGCCCTACCCTTCGCCGCGTTCGATCGCTGCCCGTCCGGTACGGCTGGCGCTTCTCATCGGTCTCGCCGCCTTGCCCATCGGCGCCTGCACCGACGATCCGTTCGAGCGTCCCGGGACCTGGCGGCCCGCCGGCGTCAACGAGGCCAACCTGCGGGCGCAGGTCGTCGATCCCGCGATGCTCGAGCGCGGCGTGGGCGCCAGCACGGATCGCGGCCAGCAGGGCTCGATGCCGATCACCACCCTTCAGGATGGCAAGCGTCCGGCCGTGCCGACGACCCGCCTGACCGGGGTGGGCTTCGCGGGGAGCGCAGGCGGTGTACGGTGAGCGGGCGATCCCGATGGAGCTTCCAGGAAGCGGACGGGGAGGGACGGCGGGGAGCCAGCAGGCCGCCCAGGGGACGGATGCCGATCCGGCGATCCCCGGGGCGCTACCGGGTGGCGGCGTGCCGCTGCCGCCGCCGGGCCTAGGCGGCTTCGGCAACGGCGGCCCCGTCCCGGGCGGCTTCGGCAATGCGGGTAGTCCGCCGCAGCCCGCCTTCGGGCACGGGGGCGGCCCCGTCCAGCCCGGCTTCGGGCACGGGGGCGGTCCGGTCCAGCCCGGCTTCGGCAATGCCGCACCTGTGCCGCAGCCCACCTTTGGTGCGGCCTCCGCCAATGTCCCGGCGACGGTCGCCGGCCCCAGCCTCCCGGTCTTGGCGCCCGACCGCGCGAGCTTCATCGCCTTCGTCGCGGACGAGGCGAGCGAGGCGGCCCTGCGCGGCGGCCTCGCCGACATGGCGAGCTCGCTGCAGATCCGCCGCGGCACCGCGCGCACTGCGGCCCGGTCGCTCGAACGGGAGGTGACGCCACGCACGCTGCTGGTGGATGTCTCCGGTCTCGACGACGCCTTCGCCGCGCTCGAGGAGCTGGCCTCGGTCTGCACGCCCGACGTGCGCGTGGTCGTCATCGGCGACAACACCGAGATCTCCTTCTACCGGCGCCTGATCCGCGACGTCGGCGTCACCGAATACGTGCACAAGCCGCTCACCCGCGACACCGCGCGACACCTGATCGGGCCGATGCTGGTCGGCTCGGACGCCATGGACGCGGCGATCCGCGGCGGGCGCGTCACCGCCGTTGCCGGTGTGCGCGGCGGCGTCGGTGCGACGACGGTCGCGGTCAGCCTGGCCATGGAGATCGCCGACGCATCGCGCGGCCATGTCGCACTGGTCGACCTGCATCTGCGCGGCGGCGCCACCGGCCTGATGCTGGGTGTCCGCCCCTCGTCCGGCTTCCGCGTCGCGCTCGAGGAACCGGGGCGCGCCGACGGCCTTTTCCTCGACCGCGTGGCGATCCCGATCGACGAGCGCCTGCGCCTGATCGCCGCCGAGGAACCGCTGGAAAGCGAGCCCACGCCGACCGAGGAAGGCGTGCGCCGCGTCTTCAACATGCTGCGCCAGCGCTTCAACCACATCGTGGTGGACATGCCGCTCCCGCCCGGCGTGGCGGAACGCGTGGTGCTCTCGATCGCGCGGCATACCGTGCTGGTCATGGGGCCCGACGTCGCCTCGATCCGCGACGCCGTGGCCGCCCGCAAGATGATCAACGCGGTCGGCAGCATGAGCCGCGCGATGACGGTGCTCAACCGCGTCGGCGTCCCCGGCGGGATCTCGCCGAAGCTGATCGCGGAAGGGCTGGGTGGTCAGCCGGACGTGCAGATCCCCGACCTGCCGCGCCAGGTGCCGCGTGCCATCAACCTCGGCCGCCCCGCGGTGCGGGAGGCGCCGGCCCTGCGCAAGGCGCTCGCGCCCCTGACCCAGGAGGTCACGGCGCTCCAGGCCGCCGCGACCGGGCGGTCGCTGTTCGGCCGCCTCTTCTCATGGGGGCGCAGATAGGCCCGTTGCCTGTCGGCTTCCTCGGGCCCGCGGGCGATCCCGTTGCCCGTCCATGCCTTGGGCCGCGGATGATCCGTTGCCCGCTCGTCTCGCCATCCCGCGCCGGTCCCGGCAGGGATAGCCCGGTCACGCTGGAGCAGGTCCGTCCATGAGGCCTTTCGGTCGCCGAGTCGATCCTGTCGCCCCGATCGCGCAGGTGATGCCGCCTCCTCCCCCGCAGGCCGCCGCTTCCGCGGCGGCGATGCTGGAGGAGGACATGCTCGGCCGTGCCAGCCACGCCACGCCGCAGTCCATGGGGAACCGCGCGCCGCTGCTGCGGCTGCGCGCCCAGGTGATGGAGCGCGTCGATCCGGTGCTCTGGGCCTTGAGCCGCGATTTTGTCGGCGACACGGCGGAGACCGCGAGCCTGCTCTG
>JAIYAI010000533.1 GCA_027489135.1 Acetobacteraceae bacterium | reverse complement strand
TCTACCGGACCTGACCGCGACGGATCACGCAGTGTTGGACAGGATGTTGTAAGTGTTGACGGAGCGGAGAACTCTTAATCAGCGGGTCCAAGGTTCGAATCCTTGTGCGCCCACCAACCCCCGGACGCCCCGCTACTTCGCGGCCGCTGGTACCTTCCACACCTTCGACATCAGCCAGGACACGGTCGCCCCCAGCAGGCACCCCAGGATGATCTCCCCCACGCGCCGCAGCCCAAGCTCCGCCCCCGTCAGCGTCGAGTGCTGCGTCGCCGAGGACGCCACGACCAGCGCCGCGGTGATCGGGCATTGCCGCCACATCGTCGGGATGCGCACCACATAGGTCGAGACCAGCGCCGCCGCGCCCATGGCGAAGGGCAGCTTCCACTCGCTCGCGCCGCCGATGCCGATGAAGGCCAGCCCGATCGCGCAGCCGATGAAGGCGTTCATCAGCCGCGCCCGGAAGTTCGACCAGGCCTTCGCCACCTCCGGGTCGCTCGCCGCGACCAGCGAGGCAATGGCCCAGATCGGGTTCAGCCCGGCGAAGACGTGCAGCAGCAGCCAGAGCAGCGTGCTGCCGATGAAGATGTTGACCGCGAGATGGACGCCGAGGAAGCGGTCCTCCCGCATCCGGGCAAGGACGACCCCATGCGGGGTCATTCATGCGCCTGCGGCGGGTTGCCCTTCAGCCGGTAGACCAGCCCCGTCTTCGTGGTGCCGAGACTGAGCCACTCCCGCGCCGTCTGCTGCAGTTCGAGGAAGAAGGCCCGGCAGCGCTCCATGGCCTTCTCGTGCAGGTCGTCGCGCCGCTTGAACTTCGCCTGGTAGGAGAACTCGCCGCAGAGCCGCCGGTGCGTCGCCCGGTCGCGCCAGATCGCGATGTTGCTCTCGGCCGTGACGCCCTTGCCGAAGTCGAGCACGCCGAGCGCCTGCAGCACCTCCTCGACGAAGGTCTGGTTGACCAGCGCGACATGGTCCGAGGGATCGGTGCCGAGCGCCGCGAGCGGCGGCAGGATCTCGGCCAGCAGCGACATCGCGGTCTGATCCCCCTCCGGCGCCTGGCTCTGGTTGAACTCGACGTTGTGAGAATAGAGCAGCCGGTAGCCGCCGACGCGGTCCTTCAGCGGCAGCGCCTCCGCCTTGAACTTGATTCGGTAGCGGCCGGCGATGCCGGGGCGCATGTCCATGCCGGCCGCGGTGTCGAGATCGGGGTGGCGGAACTTGCAGACGATCTCGGGATCGGGCTGCGGGAAGCCGTGCACGTAGGGGATGCGCCGGCGCAGGATGAAGGCGTTGTTGTAGAGCCGGTACTCCGCGGTATCGAGGAACAGGATCTCGCGCAGCTCGGGCCGTAGCGCGACGCCCTTGCCCTCGTAGCCGACGCCGCAGCGCGCCGCGGTCGCGGCGACGATCTGGCCGAATTCCAGGAAGACCTCGGCGGCGGTGAAGCGGTCCGGCTTCAGGATCAGCTTGCACTCGAGGTAGTGCACCTCGTCGAGCGGGCTGCCGTCGCTATAGGTGGCGGGCGTCGCGGCCCGGGTCGTCGCCAACATGCTCGTGCAGGCTCCCTCGTTGCGGCGCGGTGCAGCCGCACGGGCCTGGGATTGCCACAGCCGGGGGGGCGGATGCCAGCGCCGCGAGGGCTTGCCCGCGGATGCGGCGGGCCTGCGCCCGTGTCAGGTCGGCTCCAGCCCGGCTCGCGCCATCAGCCCCTTGTTCGCGTCCAGCTCCCGCCGGATGCGCGCCAGGATCGGCGCCTGGCCCATCGGCGACGGGGCCAGCCCCTGGCCCGCCATGAACGCCTGCGTCCGCGGATCGCTGAACTGCGCGGTCAGCGCGCCCAGGATGCGCGCCTGGATCGGCTCCGGCAGGCCGGGCGGGCCCTGCACTCCGTACCAGCCGGTCCAGGTGAAGTCCGGGATGCCGAGCTCGCCGAAGGTCGGGATCTCGGGCAGCGGCGCCGGGCGGGTCGCGGTCGGCACCGCGAGGCCGCGCAGCCGCCCGCCCTCCAGATGCCCGCGGCAGGCGGCCAGCAGCGCGAACATGCAGTCCGTCCGCCCGGCGATGGTGTCCGTCATCGCCGGCGGCGCGCCGTTGTAGGGCACGTGCAGCATGTCCGTGCCCGTGCGCGCCATCAGGTCCAGCATCGGCAGGTGCGCCGTCGTGCCTACGCCCCAGGTCGCGTAGGCGAGCTGCCCCGGCTTCGCCCGCGCCGCGGCCAGCAGCGCCGCGAGGCTGCCCCAGCGCGGGTTGGCGACCAGCAGCGACAGCGTCTCGCAGACCATCGTCACATGGGTGAAGTCGGCGACCGGGTCGTAGCCCGGGTTGCGGAAGGCAAGGGGGGTCAGGGTGAAGGTGGCGACAGTGCCGAGCAGCAGCGTGCTGCCATCGGGCCGCGCCCGTGCGACGTGCCGCGCCGCGAGGCTCGTCGAGGCCCCGGGCTTGTGCTCCATCACGAAGGTGCCGCCGAGGCGCTCCTGCAAACCCTGCGTGACCAGCCGCCCGACGACGTCGGAGGCGCCGCCGGGCGCGTAGGGCACGACGACCGCGACGGTCTGCCCCGCCGGCCAGGGCGCCTGCGCGAGGGCGGGCCGCGACAGGGTGAGGTGGGGCAGGGCACGGTCGGCCAGCAGCGCGGCGCCGGCGCCGAGCAGCAGGGGCCGGCGATGCCGGACGCTGCGCAGCGTCATCGCCTGTAACCCCGGGGACGTCTGGACAGGGTCATCGCCCGGAACCTTGGGGACGTCGGGACAGGGTCATCGGCCGGAACCTCGCCAGGATGCCGCGGGCCACGGTGGCAGGGCCGGGGGGAGGGGGCAAGCCGCTGGTCCGCGGCGGTCCGGCGGCCTATGTCGGGCGGAATGGTCCCGGCCCGCCTCCTGCCGCGCCGCCTGGCCACCTGGGCCGAGGCCGTGGCGACGCTGCGCCGCGACTTCATCGCGGCGCAGGGCCGCCCGCCGCGGCTGCTGCGGCCGCGCGCCTTCAGCGACAAGATGCAGTGGCGGAAGTTGTTCCAGCCCGACCCGCGCTTCGCCGTCTTCTGCGACAAGCTGGCGACGCGGGACTACGTGGCGGCCCGGGCGGGGGAGGGCGTGCTGGTGCCGCTGCTCTGGCAGGGCGCGACGCCGGAGGCGATTCCCTTCGAGCGGCTCGAGCCGCCCTATGTCCTGAAGCCCAGCCATAGCTGCGGATGCTTCGCCATGGTGCGGCCGGGAGAGACGCCCGATCCCGCCCTGCTGCGCGCCATGGCGTCCGAATGGCTTTCCTACTGCCACGGCACGGCGCGGATCGAGCCCGGCTATATCGGCGTGCCGCGCCGGCTGATGGCGGAGCGGATGCTGCTGGCGCCGGACGGAGGGCCACCGCGGGAGTACAAGCTGCTAGTGTTCGACGGCCGCGTCGGCCTGGTGCAGGTGGTGGACCGCCTGCCGCGCGGCTTCCGCGTTGCCTACCACGACAGGGACTGGGCGCCGGTCGCCATCCACTTCAACACACCGGCGAGCGACCTCGCCCTGCCGGACGCCGCGCGCCGGGCCGCCATCATTACCCTGGCGGAGCGCCTCGCCGCGGGCCTCGACCACCTCAGGGTCGATCTCTACGACACCGCTGCCGGCCTGCATGTCGGGGAACTGACCTGCTACTCCTGGTCCGGGCTCGGTCGCACGACGCCACCGGAGGCGGATGTGCGGCTGGGCGCGCTGTGGCGGATCGAGGCGCCGGCGCGGCGGGCGCTGGCGGCGGTCGCCTTCGGGCGCTGGGGCGGGTCGCTGATTGCGGTATCATGATACCGTATTGCCCAAGCCCAGCTTTCGCTTGACCTTCCCGCTGGCTCCGGCCATAAGCCGCGCACCGAATGGCGCCGGCATCCGCGGCGCCGGGAC
>JAIYAI010000767.1 GCA_027489135.1 Acetobacteraceae bacterium | reverse complement strand
TAGTAGGCGTCGAAGACGGGCTCGACCTCGGCTGCGGTGACGCCGCGCTGGTAGCCCTCCATCAGCGCGTCATAGGGGGCGAGGCCGGAGGCGGCGGAGAGCGCCTGCGCCGTCTCCCGCTGCAGCCGCACCACCTCCTCCAACGCCGGGCGGACCAGGGCGAAGTCGGAGGTCGCCTTGGCCTTCCGCCAGATCGCCTCGCAGGCGCTGTTCGCGCGCTGCGTCGCTTCGACGAGGGCGGTCGGCAGCGCGACGGCGCGGGCATGGGTGCGGCGCATCAGGTCGAGGTTCGGGCCGTCCCAGTCCCCCGTCGCGGTCGCGGCGGCGAGATCCTCCGCCATCTCGGGCGCGGTGAGCAGTTCGTGGGAGAGGCCTGCGAGCGCCGCCAACTGCTCGCCGCGCGCTTCGGCGCCACCGGGCGGCATCATGGCGGAGGCATCCCAGTGCAGCATGGCCTGCGCCTCGCCCAGCGTGGCGATGCGGGCGAAGCGGGCCTTCAGGCGGTCGTAGGCGGTGGTCATGCGGCGGGTCGCTCCCCGGGGGGCGTGGTCATGCGGCAGGCTCCTTCAGGCGGCGCCAGGCGAAGGCGGCGAAGACGCCAAGCAGCGCGGCGGCGAGCCCGTACCAGGTGATGGCATAGCCGAGATGCGGGTTGTTGGGGCGCGGGATCACGCGCGCCGCGGCCGGCAGGGCGTTCGGCGCCGCATCCGGCGCGGCGAGGGCGACGAGCGCGAAGGGCGCCGTCGCCGGCAGGCCGAGCGCCTGGCCGATCACCGCGGGGTCGAAGGTGTAGAAGCGCCGCCCCGCGATGTCGTCGCGGGCGGCGACGGCGGAGGCGGTCTCGCCGGGCCGGATATAGCCGGTGACGCTGACCTCGCCCTCGGGGTGGGCAACGGGCTGGGCACGCTCCAGCGGCACCCAGCCGCGATCGACCAGCAGGGCGGGGGCGCCGTCGCGCAGCAGCGGCGTCAGCAGATGCGCGCCGAGGGTGGTGCCCCGCACCTCGAGGCCGAGCAGCGCCTCCTTCGCGTGGTCGAAGCGCCCGGTGGCGACGACGCGGGCGTAGCGGGCGGGGGTGGCGTCCGGCGCGAGGGCCGGGGGCGGCGCCGATTCGGCGGCGTCGATGGCGGCCAGCAGCGCGGTCTTCCAGTGCAGGCGCTGCATCTGCCAGGTGCCGAGCCCGAGCAGCACCGCCAGCACGGGCAGCATGACGAGGGTGGGCAGGATCAGGCGGCGCCAGGGCATCGCGGTCAGCGCCCGCGCCCCGACGTCGTCACCCCAGGCAGCCTCGTCGCGATGGTCCTGCAATCCCGCATGACACGCGGATTAGCCGAAGGCGGCGGGGCGCGCAGCCCGCCTCCCGCATTCGGCTGATGCGTCACCGCAGCGTCGCAGGACGCCTGTGCGGCCGTTCGGGTTCCGTCCAGCCGGGCCGCGCTGCCACTCTCCGGCGCCCCGCATCCCGCGGGTCGAAGAAGGAGCCTTCCGATGCCGTACAAACTCCCGGACGTCTACGTCACCTCGTACGACGTCTCCTCGCATGCCGCCTCGGGCGGCGGGACGATCGAGATCGAGAGCTTCAGTTGGGGCGTCAGCCAGACCGGCGGCTTCGCCAGCCCGACCGAGGATGGCGCCGACCTGACCGGGCGGCTGCCTCAGGCGGCCGCCTTCGATCCCTTCCTCACGCTCGACGGGATCAAGGGCGAGTCGGCCGATCCGGGGGCGGCCATCCTGGAGACCGGCTTCGCGGATCTCGTGCCGGTCGGCACGGACGACGCCGGCACCGCCGTGGGGGCAGGCCATGCGGACTGGCGGAGCTACCGGGTCTCGGTGGACAGCATCGAGTGAGCGGGCCGATCGACCAGGGCGGCGGTCTCTTGGCCGCCGCCCCGAATGCCCCGGTCGGCCGGCTCAACCGCCGCCCACGGTGTCCCGGCGATGAGTCCACTGCAGAAAGATCAGCCCCGCCTTCAGCACCCGCATGATCCAGACCGAGAGCGGCAGCACCAGCACGGGCCAGAGCAGGGCATGCAGCCAGAGGGGCGGTTCGTATCTCACCTCGACCACCAGCGCGGCGATGACCGCGATGGCGCCGACGAGGAGGATGGCGAAGACCGCCGGCCCGTCGCCTGCATCCTGGGCACGGAGATCGAGGCCGCAGGTGTCGCAGGTCTCGCGCACGGTCAGCAGGCCGGCGAAGAGCGCACCCTGGCCGCAACGCGGGCAGCGGCCGAGCAGTGCCACCCTGAAAAGGGAAGCGGCCCCGCCGGGGGGCGGGGCCGCAGGGGTCCGATCCGACATGCCGGGATCAGCGTCTATGGATCAATGCACCGCGATCTCGCCGGCGCCCCACCAGTAGATGCAGACGAAGAGGAACAGCCACACCACGTCGACGAAGTGCCAGTACCAGGCCGCGGCCTCGAAGCCGAAGTGGCGCTGCGGGGTGAAGTGGCCCTTCATCGACCGGAGCAGGCAGACGAACAGGAAGGTGGTGCCCACGAAGACGTGGAAGCCGTGGAAGCCCGTCGCAAGGAAGAAGGTCGAGGGATAGACGC
>JAIYAI010000177.1 GCA_027489135.1 Acetobacteraceae bacterium | reverse complement strand
GGCACCTCCAGCCCGTTCAGGAAACCCGAATTGAAGATCGTGCCATCGCCTGTATAGGCCGCGCCGTCGAGCGCGAAGGTCGCCGGATCGGCGCCTTGTGGCAGCACCACGGGCGTGATGGGCAGCTTGAACTTCGTCGCGAATTCGAAGTCGCGCTCGTCATGGCCGGGGCAGCCGAAGATCGCGCCGGTGCCGTATTCCATCAGCACGAAATTGGCGATCCAGACCGGGAAGGTGACGCCCGGCAGGAAGGGATGCGCGACCCGAAAACCGGTGTCGTGCCCGCGCTTTTCCGCCTGTTCGATCGCGGCTTCGGAAGTGCCCATGCGCCGGCATTCGGCGACGAATTCCGCCGCCTTCGGATCGCGCGCGGCAGCCGCGGCGGCCAGCGGATGCTCCGCGGCGACGGCCAGGAAGGACATCCCGAACAGCGTATCGGGCCGGGTCGTGAAGACTTCCACCTCGGTGGTATCGGCCACCGGCTCCGTCAGCCTGAAGCGCACCCGCGCCCCCTCGCTGCGGCCGATCCAGTTGGCCTGCATCAGCTTCACCCGCTCGGGCCAGCGGTCGAGATCGCCGAGTGCCTCCAGCAGGTCCGGCGCGTACTTGGTGATGGAGAAGAACCACTGGCTCAGCAGCTTCTTCTCGACCAGCGCGCCGGAGCGCCAGCCGCGCCCGTCGATCACCTGCTCGTTCGCCAGCACCGTGCCGTCCACCGGGTCCCAGTTGACCCAGCTCTCCTTCCGCTCGACCAGCCCGGCCTTGTGGAAGTCGATGAACAGCGACTGCTGCTGGCCGTAGTACTCGGCGTCGCAGGTGGCGAATTCGCGGGCCCAGTCCAGCGACAGCCCCATGCGCTTCAGCTCGGCGCGCATGTTGGCGATGTTGTCGTAGGTCCACTGGCCCGGATGGATGCCGCGCTCCCGCGCCGCGTTCTCGGCAGGGAGACCGAAGGCGTCCCACCCCATCGGGTGCATCACCAGGTGCCCGCGCGCCCGCTTGTAGCGGGCGACGACGTCGCCCAGCGTGTAGTTGCGCACATGCCCCATGTGGATCTTCCCGGACGGGTACGGGAACATCTCCAGCACGTAGTACTTCTGCGCCCCGGGCGGGGGCACGTCGGGCACGGCGAAGACGCCGCGGTCGTTCCACGCGGTCTGCCAGCGCGGCTCGGCTTCGGCGAAGTCGTGCCGGATTTCCGCGCGCTGTGTCGTCGGGGGCGCGGCCCGGCTGGCTGTCGTGTCGGTCATGGCGTTCGGAGCAATTGCAAGGATCAGGGCCCCCGGAATAGGCCGCAGCCCAGCCAAGGGGAAGGCCGCCGTTGTGCACCGCGCCGCGCCCCGGCACCATCGCGCCACCGATGCGCCGCACGCTCCTCCTTCTCGCCCTGCTGCTTGCCGCCGCGCGGCCGGCCACTGCCTTCACCGACACCGAGCAGGCCGCCTACCGCGCCGTCTTCTCGGCCGAGGCGCTGGGCGTGGAGCGCCCCTCCCCCGGCCTCGTCACCACCTGGACGCTGCTCTACCGCGGCTTCGTCCCGAACGCCGCCTTCGCCTTCGCCCGCGACCCGGCCAGTGGCCGCTTCGTCTGGGGCTTCGCCAGCGCCGCCCGAACGCCCGCCGCCGCCGTCGCCGCCGCCGTCGCCGGCTGCGACCGCCAGCGCCAGGCGTTGATCCCGGACGCACCCGCCTGCGCCGCCTTCGCCGAGAACGGGCGCATCCTCGCCGGTGGTCCCGCCCCGCTGGAGCCAGCCTCCGGCAGCATCGGCCCCTTCCGCGTCTCGCCGCTGCATTTCCGCCACGGGCCGGACCAGGCGCGCGGCGTCCTCGTCTGGGGCCATGGCTATGGCGGGATGGAGCGGGACTACCGCACCGCGCCCACCCCTGGCCTCGCCGCCATCCTCAACGACGCCGGCTGGGACGTGCTGCGCTTCGACCGCGCGCCGGCCGACGACATGATCTTCACCAGCCAGCCGCGCCTGGTCGCGGGCCTGGCCGCGCTGCGCGCCGCGGGGTACCGGCGGATCGTGCTCGGCGGGCAGTCGCGCGGCGGGTGGCAGGCGCTGCTCGCCGGTGCCGAGCGGCCGGAGGGGGTGGAGGCCGTCATCGCCACCGCCCCGGCGGCGCATGGGGAGGAGGAGCAGCCCAACATCCTCGCCGCCGCGCCCGAGGATTTCCGCCGCCTGCTCGCCGGCCTGCCGCCCGAGGGGCCGCGCGCGTTGATCGCGCTCTTCGACGCCGACCCCTACGCGCCGGACGTCGCCCAGCGCGCCGCCACCCTGGCCGAGATCGCGCGCGACCGGCCGAGCCCCCTGCTCGGCCTCTGGCCGCGCGACGGCAGCGGCATCCAGGGCCACAATGGCGGCGCGGACTGGCGCTTCACCCGCTACTTCGGCGCCTGCGTGCTGACCCTGGTGCAGGCGCCCGCGGCCGGCGCGCCGCGCGGCCTGCGCCGCGACCCCTGCGGCGGCGGCTGAGGCGATGGAGGACCCGGTCCCCGCCATCGCCGAGGCTGAGGCAAAGGGCGAGACGGCGGCGATCTTCGCCGATATCCGCGCCGTGCTGGGTGTCGGCGTGGTGAACCTGATCTGGCGGCACCTGGCGACGGTCGAGGGCGCGCTGCCCTGGGCCTGGGCGGTGGTGCGGCCGGCCTATGCGGACGGGTCGTTGGCGGCCGTCGCCGCCCGGATCACCGCCCCCGCGGCGGCACCGCTGCCGCCGGAGGTGCTGGCGGCCGCAGGCCTCGACGATGCGGCGCTGGACGCGGTGCGCGGTGTCATGGCGGCCTATGCGCGGACCAACCCGCTCGCCCTGGTCGCGCTGTCGGCCCTGGCGCTGCGGCTGGAGGGCGCGCCGGTCACGCCCATTCCCATCGCCGCGGCGCCGATCGCGGCTGCCACGCTGCCCCTGCCGCCGCTGCCGCGCGATCTCGCCCCCGCCACCGTCGCGCTGATCCTGCGCCTGAACGCGCTGGGCGCGACGCGCGCGGATGCCGTGCTGGCGACGATGTACCGCCACCTCGCCCATTGGCCACCGGCACTGGCGCTGGCCTGGACGGTGCTGGCGCCGCGCGCCGCGGATGGCAGCCTAGAGGGCGGCATCCTCGCCTGCCGCCGGGATGCGCGCGCCGCCGCGGCGGGCCTGCCGCTGCCGGATCCACCGCCCCTGGCCGCCGCGGCCCGCCCGGCCGTCGCCGAGGCGCTCGACCGCTTCGCGGGCGAGGTGCTGCCGCGCATGGTTGTCGCCTGCGGCCTGCTGCGCGGCGCGCTGGGGTAGCGGCACCGTCTGGATTCACGGACCCGTCATCCCTACCTCGTATGCCAACAGGATCCGGACAGGGAGGAATCATGCGGACCACAGGCATCGGCCGGCGCGCGGCGCTGGCGGGTCTCGGCGGCGCGGCGCTCGCCGCCCCGGGCGTGCGCGCCCAAGCCCCCGCGCAGGGGGGCCGCTGGCCCGACCGGCCCATCACCATCGTCGTGCCCTGGCCCGCCGGCGGGTCCACCGACACCGTCGTCCGCGTCATGGCGCCACGTCTCGCGCAGGAACTCGGCCAGCCCGTGCTGGTGGAGAACCGCGGCGGCGCTTCGGGCACGGTCGGGCATCTGTCCGTGGCGCGGGCCAGGCCGGATGGATACACGCTGCTGGTCGGCACCAACTCGACCTTCGCGATGACCCCGCACCTGATGGAGATCCCCTACGAGCACGAGAAGGCCTTCGCGCCGCTCGGGATGATCGCCTTCAATCCGCTGATCCTCTCGGTCCATCCCAGCGTCCCGGCGCGCAACCTGGCCGAGCTGATCGCGCTGGCGAAGGCGCAGCCGGGCAAGATCACCTATGCGTCGGCCGGCGCCGGGTCGTCCTTCCACCTCGCCATCGAGATGCTGCTGATCCAGGCGAAGATCGACATGCTGCACGTGCCCTATCGCGGCGGTGCACCCGCGATGCAGGCGCTGGTGGCGGGGGAGGTGCAGGTCTGCCCGCCGGACCTGACCACCGGGCTGCCCTTCGTGCGGCAGAACGCCATCCGCGCGCTGGCCACCACCGGCGACAAGCGGCCGCAGCAGCTTGCCGAGGTGCCGACGGTGGCGGAGGCCGCGGGGCTGCCCGACTACCGCTGCACCACGGATTTCGCGATGTTCGCGCCTGCCGGCACGCCGCCCGAGATCCTGGCCCGCATCCACCAGGCGAACCTGGCCACGCTGCGCGCGCCGGAGATCCGCAACCGCATCATCGAGCTCGGTATCGAGCCGGTGGAGGGCACGCCCGAGGGCTTCGAGGCCTACTACCGGGCGGAGCTGAACAAGTGGGGCGCCATCATCCGCGAGAAGGGCATCAAGGCCGGCTGAGGCCCGCGGGCGGATCGGCGCCTGGACAAGCGGGAATATTTCCCACACTCTTCTGCTTGCAAGCCACGGGACGGCTTCCCATGGTCTTTCCAGCACGCACAGGGAGCGACCAGCATGCGCCGATCCCCTCTCCTCGCCACCGGCCTCGCGGCCCTCACCCTCGCCGCCTGCACAGCACCCGGCTCGGGCTATCCGCCGCCGGCGCTCGTCTCCCTGCCGCGCGACGCGGTGGTGGGGGCGGGCGACCCGACGCGGGCGGCGGCGTTCAATACGGCCTACGCCTTCGGCACGCCGTCCTCGCTGGCCGGCAAGCCGGAGGAAGCGGCGCGCGCCGCGGCCAACTTCGAATACCTCGCCATCGAAATCCCCTACGGCGCGCGCTACCGCACGCTGAACGCCATCCTGCAGCCGCAGCTCGAGGCCGGGCGGGCGGAGCTGCGCCAGGTGCTGGGCGTGCGGGC
>JAIYAI010000616.1 GCA_027489135.1 Acetobacteraceae bacterium | reverse complement strand
TCCCGCCCCTCGGCCAGCAGCACATGGGCGATCGCGAACATCAGCGCGGCATCCGTGCCGGGGCGGATGGGCACCCATTCGGCGCCGAGCTCGGCCTCCACGTCGGCGGCATAGGGGGAGATGTTGACCAGCCTGACCCCCGCCGCCGCGGCCTTCCGCATGAAATGCAGGTTGTCGTGCCGGCCCATGCCGCCGGAGAGCACGAGGCCGTTCTTGATGGCGAGGCCGCCGAAACACAGCATCACCCGGGCGTTGTCGATGATCGCCTGCCAGTCCGTGGTGCGGCCGAGGAAGACCTCCGCCGTGCCCAGGATATGCGGCATCAGCACCTGGCCCGTGGCGTAGGAATAGGCGTGGATCGAGGCGGTGAAGCCGCCGCCCATGCCGAGGAAGCGCTGCAACTGGGTGCGGGCATGGTGGAAGCGCCCGGCCGAGGACCAGCCATAGGACCCGCCATAGATGGCGGTCGGCCCGTGCTCGGCGCGGATGCGCGCGGTCTCCTCCGCCAGGATACGCGTGACGCGGTCCCAGGAGACCGGGACGAAGGGATCGCCACCCCGGGCATGGCCACGGCGCCGGCCCTCGAGCCATCCCTTGCGGATATGGGGGCGGTCGATGCGGGCCGGGCTGTGCACGGCGTCGGGGACGGACTGGATCAGGCTACCCGGGAAGGGATCGGGGCCGAAGGGGCGGACGCCGGTGACGCGGCCGTTCTCGACGACGGCGTCGAAGAAGCCCCAGTGGGAGGCGTGCGGCTTGATCACGGTCATGCAGGTACTCCTGGCCCCCGGCCCGGCGGGCGGATGATGGATGGGCGATGGCGGGCGCCGGACCTTGCCATCGGCGCCGGTGCGCCGTCCACGGGGCGGCTTCGCGGCCGGGCCGCCCGGTCAGGCGCCGCGGCTGCGCAGGCGTTCCGCCCGTCGCGCTCGCCGCGCCGCGCGCGCAGCCTCATCGAGATGCGGGCGCTCCGCGGGATCGCTTCCCGGAGCGGGCGTCCGGCTTGCGCGCCGGGCAGCCCTTTCCTCCGGCGTACGCGGAGGAGCGGGTCTCCGGTGCGGGTCGCCGTCGCGCACCGCCGCCCCCGGCTGGCCGCCGTCGCGCATCTCCAGTGCCCCCTGCCGGTCGCCATCACGCAACGCCGCTGCCCCCTGCCGATCGCCGTCACGCGACGCCGCTACGCCCTGCCGGTCGCCATCGCGCACTGCCGGTGCCCCCTGCCGTCGCAGCAAGGCGCGAAGCTCCGGCCGGTCCGGTTCCGCCGCGATCGCCTGCGCCAGGCGCTGCGCTGCCTCCTCGCGCTGATCCGCATCTGCAGCGAGGTCAAGCAGTCCGCGCAGCGCGACCAGGTGACCCGGAACCAGGCCAAGGGCGCGCCGGAACCGGCTGCGCGCCTCCTCCGGCGCCTGCGCCATGCGATCGCGCCCCCGCCGCGCCGCGACATCGGCCTGGAGGCCCGTGAGCTGCGCGGCCTGCGCGAGCGCCACCGCGATGCCGACGGCAGCGACCGCGTCGCCATCGGGCAAGGGATCGGGTTCCTCCGGATAGCGGGAGAAGTCGGTCGAGAACAGCGTTGGACGGCCGGGAAAGAACCGGGCCCTGATCCACTCGTTGCCGACGGCATGGCGCGCGACGAAGGCCTCGGCGGCGGCGCGTGCCGGTTGCCTGCCGGTGCCCGCGAAGGCCGTGCTGAGATAGTGGCGGATGAAGGACGGGACCTTGCCCGCCGCGTCCGCCGGCGCCGTCGCCGCGGGACCCAGGCCGAGCGCCGCCAGGTTCAGGCGGCGGAGGAATTCCTGGGCCTGGGGAAGCAGGGAGGGGTTGAGCGTCCGCGCCGCCTCCGGCACCGGCAGCGGCGGCAGGCCGAGGGCCGCCTGCAGGTCGGTCAGCAGGTCGCCGCCAAGCAGGGCAGCGCGCTCGAAGAGCCGCGGCGCCAGCGCCGCCTCTCCGAAGGCGGCGCCCCAGCGATCGAGCATGGCCGCCCAGTCGAAGCGGTCCTGCGCCGCCGCCGGCGGCAGCAGGTCGGTGTCCGTCGCCCCGCCGCGCAGCAGGGTGGAGTAGAGACTGACCGCGAACTCGTCCTGCCGCCGCAGGTAGACGAGGACACGGTACTCGTCGCACCAGGTGTCGAGCAGCGCCTTGAGACGCGCCAGCCCCTCGGCCGAGGTGACGTTGTCGGACAGCGCCTCGCTGGAGAGGATCAGGCTGTGCACGCTGCCCGGCAGCGCGTCGATCTCCGCCGCAAGCGCCGCGGCGATGCGCCGCCGGATGGCATCGATGCTGCCGGTCTCGCCGAGGGCCCTGGCATGCTCCGCCGCCTGGGCGTCGTCGGCGGAGAAGACGGCGAGATGCAGGTGGTTGCGGCGCCCGGGACTGTGCGGAAAGGCGAATCCCCGCGCCAGGAGGAGATCCCGGCTGCCGGCCAGCGCCTCCTGGATCGTCGTGGACCCGGTCTTCGCGGTGCCTATGTGCAGGATGGCGCGGCGACGGCGATGCATGGGCCGGATCAGCCGAGACCTGTCCGGGCGGCGCGTGGTTGCCGTCTGCGCGACGGGGCGTTCAAGGGATTTGCACGGGCCCGAGCCCTTTCGCGCGGCATCGGCGATCGATTTCCCCTGCGGCCGGGGTGGCAGCCTGGACCGGCGGCGCGGCGAGCGCAATTGAAGGCCATTCCGGCCTGCTTGTCCCTGCATCGGTGAAGCACTAGCTTGCGGCGCCGTCGGGGTGGCCTTGCCCCGGGTTAAGCGCCTGTAAGGGCAGGCATGGCGCAGTAGGACCGTCACGGCTCCTGCCGGCGGCGATCCCGGCGGCGGGCAAGGCCGTTGCCGCGCCGGAGCACTCATGCGGGAACGTCATTGCCGGGCCGGAGCACTCATGCGGATACGCCGTTGCCGGGCCGGAGCACTCATGCGGAAACGCCATTGCCGGGCCGGAGTGCCCTCGAGGAGCGGATGATCGAAACCCCGAAGATCCTGGTCGGCGCCTCCATCCCGCGATCGGGCCATCATTTCCTGCAGAACCTGCTGACGAAATACTTCGGCAGCCAGATGCACTACTGCGAGTTCTATTCGCCGAAGGACTGCTGCAAGCAGGTGCCGTGCACGCGGCGCGGCGACTTCTCGGTCATCTACCAGAAGAGCCACGACCGCGACATGGAGGTGCCGAAGGACCTCGCCGCGGCAACCTACGTTCTGCAGTACCGGCACCCGGTGCCGGAGGCGCTGTCGGATCGCGAACTCGACGTGCAGGACGGCATCGGTCGGATCAGCCTGGATTACCGCCTGAGCCGGCACCACTACGCGCAATGGCTGGCGGCCAAGGCCGTCTACTACCGGCGCTATCACGACAAATGGCTGGCGCGCCGCGTGCCCAACGCGATCTACCTCGACTACCAGCGCCTCAGCGATGACCCGGCGGGATCGGTGGAGCAGATCGTCCACGCCGCGACCGGCAGCGCCGACCGCGCCCGCATCGAAGCGGTGATCGATGCCGAGAAGGGCGTCAGGGTCAGCGCCAAGAACGCCGGCAGCTTCAAGCCGCGCGTGGTCGAGGACAGCCCCCATTTCGACGCCGACCTGCTCGGCGCCTTCGAGGACTACGTGCTGACCCGCGCGCCGCTGTTCGGCTACCAGCGCAAGCTGCAGGGCCGCTTCGAGGGACATCCGCTGCATGGGCTGATCATCGCTCTCGACGAGGCCGAGCCGCTGCCGGCCGGGCATACCGACCGGCTCGACGCCGCCATCGCACTGGCGGGGGAGCATCCCGAACTCATGATCCGCCTCGCCCAGCGGGAGGCCAAGGCGGGCGACAGCCAGGCCGCGCTGCAGCGGCTGCGGCGGGTGGCCGAGGCGGTCCCGACCTGCACCGTGCTCTGGCGACCGCTCTTCGCCGCCTATCGCCAGGCGAAGCTGACGCCGCCGGCGGAGATCATCACCGGCGATGCGCTGCTGGCGATGGTGGGACGGCCGGACCAGCTTGTGGATGCCGGCAAGGCGCTGCTGGATGGCGGGCGCCTCGTGAATGCGGTCGCGGCGCTGACCATGGCCGTCGGCTTCGCGCCGAAGAACGTGCGCGCGCATCACCTGCTGGCGGCGGCACTGCTGCGCCTGAACCAGCCGCAGCAGGCCCTGCCGCATGCGGAAACCGCGGCCAGCCTGGGCGCGGAGGACGCTGCGAACGCGAAGCTGCTCGCCTCCGTGCAGCGGCGCATCAGCAACCGCCGGGCCGCGTAGCGGCGGGGCCGTCGCGGCGGGGCAGCGCCCCGTCGCGCGGTGTGTCAGTCGCCCGGCGCTCCGGTCGCCTCGCGCTGGCGCAGGCGCTCCTCCCGCTTGGCACGACGCGCCGCCTTCTCCTCCTCGCTCAGATCCGGCTTGTCCGCCGCGGATTTGGGACGGGCATCGGCCTTCGCCTTGCCTGCCGGCCGCTGCTGCTCCCGCTTGGCGCGGCGTGCCGCCCGCTCCTCCTCGCTCGGCTTCGGCTTCTCCGCCGCGGGTGCGGGACGGGCATCGGCATCCGCTTGGCCTGCCAGCCGCTGCTGCTCCCGCTTGGCGCGGCGTGCCGCCCGCTCCTCCTCGCTCAGCTTCGGCTTCTCCGGCGCCGGAGCGGCTCGTTCGGCGCTCGCCGCCTCGCCGGCCGCATGCTCCGTCTGCCCGCCGGGGCGATCACGCTTGGCGGCGGGACGGTCCTTGCGCAGTGCGGCGCGGTCGTCGCTCTCAGAAGGCAGAGACGGGTCGATGGCAGCCCCCGCCTCCGCGCCCTCCGCCCGCCGCTTCGACGCAGGCCGCTCGAGGTTGCGCAGGGCACGCCGCGCCTTGTTGAAGGAGGAATCGAGGCTGAGCGCCTCGCGGAACGCCTCGATCGCCTTGTGCCGCCGATTGGCGGCCACGTATTGCTCGCCGCGGAGGAACGCCTCCTCCGCTGCGGAGGGCGCGCCGCCCTTGCCACCCCCGATGATGTGCATCGCCACCTCGAGCACGGCAGCGTCCGTCGGCAGCGGCTCGGGCATGGTCGGGTATTTCGAGAAGTCGGCCGAGAAGACGCGGGCGCGGTCAGGAAAGTAGAGTGCCCGCAGCCGTTCATTGGCGTCTTCGAAGCGCGCCATGAAGGCCTCGGCATCGCTGCGCAGGGGCAGCCGGCCGCCGCCCGAGTAGTCCCGCGCCAGCACCACCTTCACTGCGGACGGCACCTTGCCGGCCTTGGCTCCGGTGGAGACCGCGAGATTGTGGCGGAGCTCGTTGTAGCGCCGCAGGAATTCCTGCGCTTCGGGCCGCATCGAGGCGTTGTGGCTGCGCGCGTCCTTGGCGTAGCGGTCGGGCAGGCCGCAGCAGTGCAGGAAGTCGAGCACGAGGTCGTTGCCGACGAATTCGCGCCGGTCGAAGATGCGTGGTTGAAGCGCCCCCTTGCCGAAGGCGGCGGCCCAGGTATCGAGCATGGCGGACCAGTCCAGCATCCGGCTGATCGGCTGCGAGGGCCCGGTCGGGAGATCGCCCTCGGCTTCGAGGTCGTCGGCCATGTCCTCGTCGTCGTCGTCGGCGTTGAACTCGGCATTCGCCGAGGGCAGCACCGCGACCTCGAAGCCGCCGGCGCGCAGGCGCGTTGTGTAGCGGCTGACGGCGAACTCGTCCTGGCGGCGCAGATAGACAAGCACCCGGAAGGAATCGAACCAGGGCGACAGGAAGGCCCTGACGCGCTCCGCCGCCTCCGGCGAGTTGATCTTCGCGTAGCAGTGCTCGTTCGAGAAGATGACGGTGTGCACGGCCGCAGGCAGCGCCGCCATCTCCGCGTCGAGGTCGCGGTGCAGCTTTTCCAGCAGATCGGCGACGTCGCCCTTCTCGCCGAGCACGCGCGCCATGCGCATGGCCTGCCGCGGCTCGGCGCCGCAGATCGCCAGCCGCATGTGGTTGTTGCGCCCGGGTGCCCGGGGATAGGCGAAGCCGTCCGCGACCAGCGCGTCCCGGTTGGTGGCGAGGAGACGCTGGATCGTGGTCGACCCCGTCTTCGCCGTGCCGATGTGCAGGATGGCCTTGCGCTTCTGCATCCGTGGCTAGCCTCTCGGGTCATGTGGCCGCCGGCGCAGGCTTGCGCGGCGGCGCGGATTGCGGCCTCTGGCGGCCAGGGTGCG
>JAIYAI010000615.1 GCA_027489135.1 Acetobacteraceae bacterium | reverse complement strand
TCCATGCCCAGGGCCTCTATCGCTGCCTGATCCCGCGCGAATACGGCGGCGACGAGGCGCATCCCGCCGACGCCGTGCAGGTCTTCGAGGAGATGGCGCAGCACGATGCCTCCACCACCTGGTGCGTCGGCCAGGCCAGCATCTGCGCCATGTCCGCCGCCTACGTGAAGCCGGCCATCGCGCAGGAGATCTGGGGCAGGGACCCACGCGGCGCGCTGGCCTGGGGCTATGCCCAGGGCGCGCGGGCGCGGGTGGTGGATGGCGGCTACGTGGTGACGGGGCAGTGGGGCTTCGGCTCCGGCGGGCACCATGCCACCTGGCTCGGCGGGCATTGCCTCATCGAGGAACGGGACGGGTCGCTGCGCGTCGACGCCGAGGGCCAGCCGATCGAGCGCACCATGCTGTTCCGGCAGGAGCAGGTGCAGTGGGAGGAGAACTGGGACGTCATCGGCCTGCGCGGCACCGGCAGCGACACCTACCGGGTGAAGGACCTGTTTGTTCCCGATGACTACACCGTGCGCCGCGACGTCGACGAGGAGCGCGTGCATCCCGGCCAGCTCTACCAGTTCAGCACGACGAACCTCTACGCCTCCTGCTTTGCCGGCGTCATGATGGGCATCGCGCGGCGGCAGCTCGACAGCTTCAAGACGCTGGCGGGGGCGAAGGTGCCGACGGCGACGACGAAGCTGATGCGGGAGAGTCCGGTCACGCAGCTCTTCGTCGCGCAGAACGAGGCGAAGCTGTGCCAGGCCCGGGCCTGGCTGCTGCAGGTGCTGCGCGATGCCTGGGCACATGTGGGGCGGCACGGCCGGCTCGACATGGACCAGAAGATCACCATCCGCCTGGCCGCGACCAGCGCCATCCACCGCGCCCGCGAGGTCGCCGAGGATTGCTACCGGGAGGCCGGCACGACCGCGATCTTCGAAGCCAATCCCTTCGAGCGGCCCTGCCGCGACATGCACGCCGCTGGCCAGCAGGTGCAGGCGCGCACGGCGCATCTGGAAGCCGCGGGGGCACATCTGCTCGGCCTGCCCGTGGCCCAGCGCTTCATCTGAGACGGAGACCGGATCGATGCTGCACGGCCTGAACCACTACACCGTCTGTCCGAAGGACCTGGAGCGGACCAAGGACTTCTACGTCGACGTGCTGGGGCTGGAGGTGGGGTTCCGCCCGCCGCTGGATTTCCCCGGCTACTGGCTCTGGTCCGCGGGGCAGCCGACGGTGCACCTGATCGGGATGCGGGAGAAGGACAGCGCCCTGCCGCCGCGCGAGGTGGGGGCGACGGGGCTGTTCGACCACGTCGCCTTCACCGCCTCGGGCCTGGCGGAGACGAAGCAGCGGCTCAAAACGGCCAAGGTGGACTACGAGGAGCGCGTGCTGCCGCGCATCCACAACACGCAGCTCTTCTTCCGCGACCCGGACGGCGTATCGATCGAGCTGAACTTCCCGGCGCACGAGACGGTGCCGCAGGCCGCGGAGTAGCCGGACGCCCTCCCCCTGTGTGGGGGAGGGCGGCCTGACCTCACGGCTGCATGTGGCTGCCGCCGCTGACCGTCATGTTCTCGCCGGTGATGTAGACCGCGGCGTTGGAGACGAGGAAGCAGATCAGCGGCGCGACCTCATGCGGCTCCGCGTAACGGTTCAGCGGGATGCGGGCCATGGTCTGGGCGGCGAATTTCTCGCCGCGGATCACCTCCGTCATCGGCGTCACCACCGTGCCGAAGCCCACGGAGTTGCAGCGGATGCCGTAGCGCGCCCATTCCCGCGCGCCGGTCATCGTCATGCCGAAGAGGCCGGCCTTCGCCGCCGAATAGTTCACCTGGCCGATCGAGCCACGCTTGCCGGCGGTCGAGGAGATGTTGACGATGCCGCCCGTGGTGCCCGCGGGCTGCGGCATGTTGTCCTTGGCGCGGTCGATCATGTGCCGGCCCACGGCCTGCATCATCAGGTAGCAGCCCGTCAGGTTCACATCGATCACGGCCTGCCACTGCTGCATCGTCATCTTGGCGAACATGGCGGGGCGGGTGATGCCGGCGTTGTTGACGAGGCCATGCACGGCGCCGAAGCGCTTCACCGCGGCCTCGACGCAGCTCTCGCCGAAGCCTTCCTCGGCGACGTTGCCCTGCATCGGCAGGATGCGGTCCTGGTCCAGCGCGCCGGCCGTCGCTGCCAGCGTGTCCGGGTTGCGCTCCACCATCACGACATTGCCGCCGAGGCCGAGGAACATCTCGGTCAGCGCCTTGCCGATGCCCTGGCCGGCGCCGGTGACGACGACGGTGCGGCCCGTCATGTCCATGGGGTTGATCGTTGCGGCCATTGCGGTTTCCTCCTCAGGCGCGGTTCGTGCGGTGGCAGTCTGCGCGCGCGCCGCGCGGGTGGCCAGACCCCCGGCGGGCGGGCTAGCCTGTCGGGGCAGGGGGACCACACCGCATGCCAGCCCACGCCGTGCCGCGCGCGGTCGTCTTCGACGCCTATGGCACGCTGCTCGACGTGCATGCCGCCGTCGCGCGCCATGCCGCGCGCATCGGGCCGCAGGCCGCGGCGCTGTCCGCGCTGTGGCGCGCCCGGCAGATCGAGTACAGCTGGATCCTCTCCGCCGTCGGCGACTACGAGCCTTTCATCGAACTGACGGCGCGCGCGCTGGACCACGCCATGGCGGTGCATGGCGTGGCCGATGCCGCGCTGCGCGCCGACCTGCTGGCGGCCTATCGCCGGCTCGACGCCTATCCGGACGCGGCGGCGACGCTGACGTCGCTGTGCGCGCGCGGCCTCGGCACCGCCATCCTCTCCAACGGCTCGCCGGAGATGCTGGTGGATGCGGTCGCGGCCGGGGGCCTCGGCGCGCTGCTCGATGCCGTGCTCTCCGTCGATCCGCTGCGCCGCTACAAGCCGGCGCCGGCGATCTATGCGCTCGCGACGGAGCGCTTCGCCTGCACGCCGGCGGAGATCGCCTTCGTCTCCTCCAACCCATGGGACGCCTATGGCGCGGCGCGCTTCGGCTTCCGGGTCTTCTGGGTGAACCGCGCGGGTGCGCCGGCGGAATACGGGCTCGATCGATCCGCGACGATGATCGCCTCGCTCGCCGCGCTGGTCGACGCGCTGTGACGCCGGCCGCGCGCCTCGCCGCCGCGATCGATCTCCTGGCCGCGCTGGAAGCGGCGCGGCGCCGCCCCGCCGACGCCATCGCGCACGACTTCTTCCGCGACCGCCGCTACATCGGTTCCGGCGACCGCCGCGCCGTGTCGGAGCGCGCCTGGGGCGTTGTGCGCCAGCGCCTGCGCCTGGAATGGTGGCTGGCGCGCCTCGGCGTCGCGCCGACGCCGCGCCTGCTCGCCGGCGCGCAGGCGCTGCTGGTCGAGCGTCTGCGTCTCTCGCAGCTTGGCGGTCTCTTCACCGGTGATCGCTACGGCCCGGGCCCGCTCTCGGCCGTCGAGCAGGGGGTGCTGCGCGCGCTGGCCGACCAGCCCCTGGTGGTGCCGGAGATGAGCGAAGCCGCGCGGCTCAACCTGCCGGACTGGGCGCTGCCCGGCCTGCGTGACCGCTTCGGCGACACCCTGCCCGAGGAAGCCGCGGCGATGGAGGGCGAGGCGCCGCTTGATCTCCGCGTGAACCTGCTGAAGGCGACGCGTCCCGACGCCGCCGCCGCGCTG
>JAIYAI010000061.1 GCA_027489135.1 Acetobacteraceae bacterium | reverse complement strand
TGTTCCGTATCTTTGAGGGCGCGAGCCAGATCCAGCAGGTGCTGATCGCGCGGGACATGGTGCGCAGGGCAGCCGGCCGTGGGTGACGGGCGCCTCTCCCTCCCCCCGCTGGCGGGGGGAGGGTCGGGGAGGGGGATGGCGGCGCCACCGCTTCGAGGCCACCCCCACATCGATCCCCACCCCCACATCCATCCCCACCCCCACCCTGACCCTCCCCCGCCAGCGGGGGAGGGAACGCGGCGGCGTGTCCTTCTCGCGGCGCCGCTGCTGGCGCTGCCATCCGTCGCCCGCGCGCAGCGCTGGCCCTCCGGGCCGGTGCGCGTGATCTCCCCCTTCACCCCGGGCGGCGCCAACGACCTGCTGGGCCGCTGGGCCGCCACCGTGCTGGCCGGCGCCTTCGGCGTGCCCTTCGTGGTCGAGAACCGCCCCGGCGCGGGCGGGAACACCGGCATGGAAACCGCCGCCCGCGCCGCGCCGGACGGGAAGACGCTGGTCGTCGCCGCCGGCGCCGCGGCGATCAACCAGACCCTCTACCGCAACCTCTCCTTCGACCTGCTACGTGACTTCGCGCCTGTCACGCTGCTCGGCGTCGTGCCCAACGTGCTCGCGGTGTATCCCGGGCTGCCGGTGCAGGATGCCGACGACTTCGTGGCGTTCGCGCGCAGCCAGCGCGGCGGCATCGCCTATGGCTCGGCCGGCATCGGCACGGTGCCGCACCTGACCATGGCGCTGTTCCTCAAGGCGATCGGGGCGGAGGGGACGCATGTGCCCTATCGCGGCTCCGCCCCCGCCGTCACCGACCTGGTCGCCGGCCGCATCCAGGCGCTGTTCGAGAACCTCCCCCCCCTGGCACCGCAGATGCGGGACGGCCGCATCCGCGCGCTCTGCGTCTCCACCGCCGATCGCGTGCCGGACTGGCCGGATCTGCCCACAGCCGCGGAGGCCGTACCCCTGCCGGGCTTCGAGGCGCTCGCCTGGCAGTCCCTGCTGGCACCCGTGAACACCCCGGCCGAGGTGGTCGCGGCGTTGGCCGCCGCGATCCAGGCCGCCCTGGCGACGGAGACCGGCCAGTCCGCGGTGCGCCGCATCGGGGCCCTGCCCCGCCCGCTCTCGCCGCGGGAGATGCGCTATTTCCTCTATGCCGAGGTCGCGCGCTGGGGCGAGGCGGTGCGACTCTCCGGGGCAACGGTCGAATGAGCCGCGCGCCGCGTCAGATCAGCGGGTCGAGGGTGGAAGCCGTCGCCAGGTTGTCGATCAGCAGCGCCGGATAGGTGTTGGTCCTGTCGGGGATCGTGATGTCGAAGGGAAGCTGCGACCCGGTCTCCCGCACGAGGAAGGCCACGTAGTCCACGCCGCCGATCCCGAGGTTGATCTTGGTGCGTTCGGGCCCGACGGTGATCTGCTGGCGCGACACCTCGGCGCCGTCCAGCACGGCCACCACATCGAAGGTGACGGACTGGTGGAACGCCGCTGCGAAGACGGCGCGCTTCACCGTGACGTCTCCACCGGCAGGGTCGGCGGCCGGATTGGTGAAGGCGAAGGAATTGCCGACCACGGTGAAATTCGTCAGCAGGGCGCCATTGCCGCGCGCCTCGCTGGCGCCGCCGATGTCGCCGGTATCGGACAGGAAGTCGAAGGCATCGCGGCCGACCTTGTGCCCGCCGCTCAGCACCGACCGGTCGGCGCCACCGATGAGGACGCTCTCGACGGAACTGGTGCTGTCGGTCAGGCCTATGTCGTTGAACCTGAAGCGATTCTTGAGTGCCATCCCGATCCTCCCCCGCCGACGAGCTGCCCATCCCGGACGGCGGGCATCTTGGCAGGCCAGGGCCAGGCAAAAGGGGAGGGCGGATGGCGCGGCGGCGCGCGGCAGGGCACTCTGCGGCCTGAACTGGCCGCCTCAGGATCCCCGCATGGACATCGCCGCCCCCGCCACCATCGCGACCCGCGTCACGTCGCTGCTCGGCATCCGCTACCCGATCATCCAGGGCGGGCTCGCCCGCGTGGCGCTGGCCGATCTCGCCGCCGCGGTCTCCAACGCCGGCGGCCTCGGCCAGATCACCATCGCCACGCTGGAGACACCGGAGAAGCTGCGCGCCGAGATCCGCCGCTGCCGCACCCTGACGGACAAGCCCTTCGGCGTGAACTTCCCGATCGGGCGGATGGACATCTGGCCCCTGATCGACACCGCGCTGGAGGAGAAGGTGCCGGTCATCGCGCTGACCGCCGGCAACCCTGCGCCCTACATCAAGCGTTGCCTCGAGGTCGGCGCGAAGACGCTGGTGCTGACCGCGGGACCGGAACTGGCGAAGAAGGCCGAGGCCGCCGGCGCCGATATGGTGGCAACCGTCGGCTACGAGGGCGGCGGCCATCTCGGCCGCGGCGACGAGACGACCATGGTCATGGTCCCGCGCACCGTCGCGGCGGTGAAGATCCCCGTCCTCGCCTCCGGCGGCATCGCCACCGGGGCACAGATGCTGGCCGCGCTCGCGCTGGGTGCGGAGGGCGTCGAGATGGGCACGCGCTTCGTCGCCAGCACGGAAGCCCGCGCGCACGACAACTACAAGAATGCGCTCGCCGCCGCGCAGCCCGCCGACACGATGATCATCAAGAAGACGCTCGGCATGCCGGGCCGCGTGCTGCAGAGCCCCTACTCCCACCGCATCGTCGCCGCCGAGGGCGACGGCACGGCGAAGGAGGAGATCATCGCGATGATCCGCGGCGACAAGAATGCCCTCGGCACGGAGGGCGGCGATCTCGACAATGCCTATGTCTGGGCCGGGCAGTCGGTCGGGCTGATCGACCGCGTGGAACCGGCCGCCGCGATCATCGCACGGATGGTGACGGAAGCGGCCGCCGGCATGGCGCGGCTGAAGGGCCTGCTGGCATGACCGATCCCTGCCTGCTGCCCGCGACCACGCTGGCGGGCCTGTTCGCTGCCGGCACGCTCTCCCCCGTCGCGGTGCTGGACGCCGTGCTGGCGCGCATCGCGCGGATCAATCCCGCGCTCAACGCCATCGTCGCGCTGGACGAGGCGGGCGCCCGCGCCGCCGCCACGGCCAGCGCCGCGCGCTGGGCGGCCGGCGTGCCGCTCTCGCCGCTCGATGGCGTGCCGATCACCGTGAAGGACAACATCGCTGTCGCCGGAATGCCCTGCGCCTGGGGCAGTCCCCTGTTTGCCGGCACCATCCCGGCGCGCGACGAGTTGCCGGTGGCACGCTGCCGCGCCGCGGGGCTGGTCATCCTCGGCAAGACCAACGTCCCGGAGTTCACGCTGCAGGGCTACACCGACAACCCGGTCTTCGGCGTCACGCGCAACCCCTGGAACACGGCGCTGACGCCGGGCGGGTCCTCGGGCGGCGCCGTCGCCGCCGTCGCGGCGGGGCTCGGGCCGATCGCGCTGGGCACCGATGGCGGCGGGTCGATCCGCCGGCCCTGCTCCCACACCGGTCTCGTCGGGCTGAAACCCTCGATCGGCCGCGTGCCGCGTTGCGACGGGCTGCCGGCCATCCTGCACGATTGCGAGCAGATCGGACCGATCGCGCGGACCACCGCCGACCTGGTCGCGCTGATGGCGATCATTGCGCCGCCGGATGCGCGCGACCCGTCCTCCCGCGGCTTCGGCGCCTTCGCTGTGCCGGAGACGCCGCGGCGCGCGCGCATCCTCTTCGTGCCGCGATTCGGCGCGCACCCCGTCGACCCCGAGATCGCGGAGCGCACCGCCAACGCCGCGCAGCGCCTGCGCGTGCTCGGCCACCAGGTGGAGGAAGGCTCGGCGCCCTTCGACATCGACGCGCTGAACCCGCTCTTCGGCGCGATCGGCCAGTCGGGCCTCGCCTGGCTGCTGGCGGAGCGCTTCCCCAGCCAGGCCCCGACCGCACCCATGCTGCAGGAGATGGCAGCGGCCGGCGCCGCCCTGCCGGCCACGGCGCTGTTCGCGGCGCTGGAGGGGGTGGGCGCCTTCCGCCGGCGCATGGCGGCGTTCTTCGCCGCGGGCTGGGACGCGATCCTCACCCCCGCCGCGGCCGCCCTGCCCTGGCCAGCGGCCGAGATCGCGCCGCTCACCATCGCCGGCCAGGCGGTGGGGCCGCGCGGCCATGCGGTGTTCACCAACTTCGCCAACCTCGCCGGCCTGCCAGGCATCGCCCTGCCGATCGAGCCGAGCGCGACCGGGCTGCCGATCGGGGTGCAGCTTGTCGGCGCGGCGGGGGCGGACGGGATGCTGTGCGCGCTGGCGGCGGCGTGGGAGCGGGCGGAGCCCTGGGCAGGGCGCTGGCCGGGATAGCGATCCCGCAACATATCGATACAGGTCCGCTGCGATTTTCCGTCTCGCTTTCCACGACAGACCAGGAAAAAGTTAACGGAACCTCAGCCGGTGCTCCATCGGCACAGCCGTGGAGGCACCAGCATGGCCGATTTTACCCTGACCACCGGGGCGCCCGCCGACAGCATCCTCGGGACCGCGGGCGCGCCAGACACGGTCTTCATCACCGTCGCCGGCGCCCTGGCAGGAACCGACACCGTCACCGGCGGATCCTCCCCCCTGCTCTTCGTGCGCGACAGGCTGGTGGTCACGGCGCCGATGACGCTGCTGGCGGCCGACTTCGCCAATACCCGCCAGTTCGAGGCGCTGGAGATCGCCGGCGCCTTCGCCGTCACGGTGACGCTCGACGATGCGATGGTCGCCAGCGGATCGGGCAGCGCCTTCGAGGTGCTGGCCGGGAATGCGGACACGGTCATCCTCGGCGGCGCCATCCTGACCCGGTCGCTGGCCATGACCGGCGGTGTTGGCAACGACCGCTTCGAGGGCGGCGGCGGTGCCGATAGCCTGCGCGGCGGGGTGGGCAACGACACCATCGCCACCTCCGTCGCGGCGCTGTTGGCGGGCGACCTGCTCGACGGCGGCAGCGGCCTCGACACGCTCCGCCTGACCAGCGTGGGCACGATCGGCGCCGCTGCCTTCGCCCGCATCTCCGGCATCGAGCGGATCGAGACCGTCGCCGTCCTGGCCGGCATCGGCCTCACCCTCGGCTCGGCCTTCGTGGTGACGGAGACGCCCGCGCTGACGGTCCAGGCAGGCATCGGTGACGACAGCATCGCGGCGGGCGGCTTCGCAGGCGCCATGGTCGTGCTGGCCGCGGAGGGCGCGGACCAGGTCACCGGCGGCGGGGCGGCGGATTCGATCGATGGCGGGATCGGCAACGACGTGCTGGGCGGCGGCGCGGGGGCGGACAGCCTCGACGGCGGCGACGGCAACGACAGGCTGAAGGGCGGCACCGGCAGCGACCTGCTGCGCGGCGGCGCCGGTGACGACACCATCACGGGCGGGTCGGGCAGCGACACGATCGAGGCCGGCGCCGGCATCGACCGCATCGATCCCGGCACCGGCAACGACCTGGTGCTGATCGCCGGCGGCGACGCGACCAGCGCGGACTTCATCGTCGACGAGGCCGGCACGCTCGACACGCTCCAGTTCACAGGCGCCGGGGCCGTCGGCTTCGGCATCACCTTCTCGGCCCGCTTCGTCGGCTTCGAGCGCATCCTCTTCGGCGACGGCAACGACCTGTTTGCGCCAACCAACCTCTTCGGCGATGCGGTGGACACCGATGTCGTCACCGTGGAAGGCGGCGCCGGGGACGACACGCTCTCGGGCGCGGATGTCGCCCGCATCATCACCCCGCTCGGTTTTCTTCTCAGCGGCGGCGACGGGCTGGATTCCCTGGTCGGCGGCGTCGGCAACGACACGCTGGATGCTGGGG
>JAIYAI010000037.1 GCA_027489135.1 Acetobacteraceae bacterium | reverse complement strand
GCTTCGAGGATGTCCGACATCCTCGAAGCCGCTCAGGCCGGAGAGGATCCAGCTGCCCTTTGCGGTGATCTCAACCGTGTCGCCCCCGGCACCACCCTGCACGGTGGCGAAGCCCGAAGCCGCGGCGGATTTCAGCCGCAGCGTATCGCGTCCGCCCCCGAGGTCGCCGGTCGCGGCGCCGGCGATCTCGTAGACATCCGCTCCCGCACCGCCGAGGAAATTGTCCGCCCCCGCGCCCGCGAGATAGACGACCGCGCCCGCCGCCACGGCGGAGGCATCGACCAACCCCGCATCGTCATTGCCGATGACGGTCAGCAGCCCCGCCGCCTGCGTCACGACTGCGGTCGAAAGGCCGAGGGTCGTCGTCCCGCCGCCGGCCAGCGCGATCTCCTCGATACCGGCGAGGCCAGCCATTGCCGCCGCGGCCAGGCTGCCCGTGCTCGTCAGGATCAGCCGGTCCGTGCCGGCACCGCCCTGAACCGCGTCCGCCGCATCGAGCGACGCGATGGCGCCCTCCACCGAGTCGTTGCCCAGGCCGAGCTGCAACAGCAGCATGCCGGCGCCCTGTACACTGACGCTGTCGGCTCCAGCGCCGCCGAGGAAGATGTCATTTCCTGCTGTGCCGGTGGAAAAGCGCAGGCCGCGGAGGGGGTCGATGACGGCGCTGCCATCGATGCTGTCGTTGCCCGTCCCGCCGCGCAGGTCGAGTTGCCCCTCGGCCCCGGCCACGAAGGCGGCCGTCAGGGTCAGGGCATTGGTGCCGCTGGCGAGGGTGATACGCTCTATGCCTGAGATGCCGGCCAGCATCGACGCGGTGTAGGTGCCAGCCGCGGTCAGGCTGAGAATGTCGGTAAAGCCGCCGAGGCCACCACTGACGCTGTCGGTGCCCGCAAGGGTCAGCGCGGTGAAGCGGAAGGTATCGGCTTCCGTATCGGTGCCCGCGAAGGCATCGACGCCCGCCGTCCCGGTAAAGAGCGCCATGGGATACCCCTGTGCATGGACATGTCCGTCGAAGATTATTGCGTCGACGCGACACGGGTGTGCAATGACCCCGTGCTGCAACCACGTTGCCTGATGGTGCGATTCAGTACCCGACGGAGGAGATCGCACCCTCGAAGTTCCCGGTGCGCTGGCCGAGGCCGGCACCGCTCTCCACCATGCGCGTACTGCCGCCAGTGCCGAGCGCCTCGGCCCGCGCCACGGCCTCGCGCGCGAAGGCCGTCGCGTTGGAGGCCTGGACCAGCGGCCCGAGTTCGCCGAGCCGCGCGACGCTCTCCGCGCCGCCGGGGCGGATCAGCGGCGGCGTCATCGCCGCGGCCGCCGCGGCGGTGCGGCCCGCGCGCAGGTCGGCCGCCACGCCCAGCATGGTCCGCATCACCGTCTGCGCCGGCGCCGCCGCCATGATGCCGAGCGCGTTGCGCAGTTCGTCGCGCGCGAGCAGCAGCTCCCGCCCGACACTCTGCGCAAGCTGCGGGTAGCGCGCATCGGTGCCGAGGCTGAGCGCGATGTATTCGAGCTGCGCGATGGCCTGCGCCGCCGCGGCCGGGTGCCCGGCGAGCCCCGCGCCGCGATCGGCGAAAGCCTCCGCCGCGGCGTTCACCGTCGCCATCAGCGGGTCGGCGGTCTCCCCCACCAGGCCCGGAAGCGGCGCGGGCGGCGGCGCCCGCCGCACCTCCGCCGCCAGTTCGCCGCACCCGGCGAGCAGCAGCAGCGCGAGAAGCGGTCGGCCCCTCCTCACCGCCGGCCCGTGATCGAGCCGTCGGTGGAGGACAGCATCTGGCTGACATTCACCGCCGCCGCATTGGTCTGGCGCAGCGGCGGCAGGTCGTTCAGCGCAGCGAGCGTGCCGGCGCCGCCGCGGGTGAAGATCGGCGCCGTCAGCGCCTGCACCGCCGCCGGCTGGTCGCCGTTGTCGAGCGCGCGCGCCGCGGCGAAGAGCCGGTTGATCACCTCCTGCGGCGGGGCGTCGGCGGTGATGCCCAGCGCCGCCCGCCATTCGCCACGCGCGACCTGAAGCTGCGGCACGATGGCGGCGACGTTGCCGCGGGTGCGTGCGTTCTCCGGCAGGTCCACGGTGAGGTATTCCATGCTGGCGATGGCGCGGGCCGCGACGGCTGGCTGCCCCGCCAGCCGCTGCGGCCGCGCGAAGACCGAGGAGGTCAGCGCCAGCGAGGCGCGCATCGGATCGGTCGCGCCGGCCACCGCATCGCGCGGCAGGCTGACGGTCGGCGCAGGCTCCTGGTAGGGCGTGCAGGCCGCGGCCAGCGTCAGGCCGAGCGCGAGGGCGAGCGGGGATAGGCGCATCGGGGAATCCTCACAGGGAAATCGGAAAGGCGCGGGGATCAGTTCTTGCCGCCATCATTGCTGCCGGCACCGCCAAGGCGCTGGTCCTGGTCGACACGGACCATCTCCTGCTGTGCCAGGGCGGTGGCGGTGCGGGTCCGCGGCAGCGGCGGCAGCGCGGCGAGGCGCAGCAGCAGCAGCGCGGGCCGGTCCGCCGCCTCGGCGGCCTGCAGCGCGGCCTCGGCCGCCGCGGTGTCGCCGCGCTGCAGCGCGCGGGCGGCGTTGTAGAGCGCGTCCACCACCGCCTGCGGCCGCGTGTTGGCCGGGATGCCGAGGGCGCTGCGCAGCTCGGCCCGCGCACCCTGCAGCTCCATCCCGATGGCTGGCGACCATTCGACGTAGCGCGGACCGGCCGGGATCTCGCTGGCGAGGTATTCGACCTGCGCCGCCGCCCGCGCCGCGGCCGCGGGCTGGCCCGCGAGGTGCGATGCATCGGCGAAGGCATAGGCGCTGCCCAGCACCGCAGCGCGCGTCGGGTCGCCGACGCCGTCCACCGCGTCGCGCGGCAGGCGCGCGGTTTCGACCACGGCGGTGGCGCAGGCGCCGAGGATCAGCAGCGTGGCGAGGGCAAGCGGCGCGCGGGACATGGGGCAGTCTCCTTGGGCGCGAGCATGCCGAAACGGCGCGCGCGCCACAATCATCGCCGGCGCATCGTTACATGACGAGCGCGACATGCCCCTGTGAGGATAGCCCGTCAGTAGCACCCTGCCGCGCGCGCACGGCTGCGCACAAGCGCGAGCACGGTGCGGCAGGTGGGCGCCGCTTCCTCGACCAGGTCGGCGAGTTCCACGACGCTGCCGAGCAGCGCGTCGATCTCCATCGGCCGCCCGCGCTCCAGGTCCTGCAGCATGGAGGTCTTGTGCGCGCCGACCTCCGCGCCGCCGGCGATGCGCTTGTCGACATCGATGGCGAAGCGCACGCCGAGCTTCTCGGCGACCGCCTGGCCTTCCAGCATCATCTGCCGGCACACGGCGCGCAGCTCCGCATCGCCGGTGATGACGTCGAGCGTCTGCATGGTCAGCGCCGAGAGCGGGTTGAAGGCCATGTTGCCCCAGAGCTTGATCCACATCTCGTCGCGGATCTTCGGCCGCACCGGCGCCTTGAAGCCGGCCGCGACCAGCGCGGCGCCGAGCTTCGAGACGCGCTCGCTGCGGCTGCCATCGGGTTCGCCCAGGGTGAAGCGGTCGCCATAGGTGTGGTCGATCACGCCGGGCTCGGTCACCTCCGCCGCGGGGTAGATGACGCAGCCCACCACCTTCTCGGGCGGCAGCAGGCGGGAGACCTCGCCGCCCGGATCGACGCTCTCGACGCGTCGGCCTTCGTAGGGGCCGGGGAGCTTGTGGAAATACCACCAGGGGATGCCGTTGACCGCCGAGACGATGGTGGTCTCCGGCCCGATCAGTGGCTGCATCTGCGGCGCGGTGCCGGCCAGTGCGTGGGCCTTGAGCGTGATCAGGACATAGTCCTGCAGACCCGCCTCGGCCGCGGAGGCGACGGCGCGGACCCGCACCGTGCTCTTGTGCCCCTCGCTGATCAGCTTCAGGCCATTGGCCTGCATGGCCGCCAGATGCGGGCCGCGGGCGATGACGGTGACCTCCGTCTCGCCCTTCTCCGCGAGCTTCGCGGCCATCAGGCCGCCGATGGCGCCGGCGCCGAAGATGCAGATCTTCATGGTGTTGGTCCCGCGTTCGTTCCCTCCCCCGCTGGCGGGGGAGGGTTAGGATGGGGTGGCTTGAAAGCGGGTGGCACCGCCACCCCCACCCCGGCCCTCCCCCGCCAGCGGGGGAGGGAGAAATCCTCAGGCCGTGATGCCGAGCTTCTCGGCGAGCCCGATGCGCATCAGCTTGCCCGTCGCGCCCTTCGGAATCTCAGGCAGGAACACGACCTTTCGCGGCACCT
>JAIYAI010000009.1 GCA_027489135.1 Acetobacteraceae bacterium | reverse complement strand
GTCTATGCGACGATGATCGCCTCCGTCGTGCCGAATGCCGCGGGGCAGTTGCTGACGGCGAGCCTGGTCTCCGCGCCGGCCGCCATCCTCGCCGCGCTGCTGATGATGCCGGAGGACCGTGCCGGCGCCGGCGATGCGGCGGAGGGGCCGGCGCCGCGGCTCTACGACAGCACCATGGATGCCGTGGTGCGCGGGACGGAGGAGGGGCTGCGCCTGCTGCTCGGCATCATGGCCGCGCTGATCGTCTTCGTGGCGCTGGTGGCGCTGGGCAACGAGATGCTGACGCCGCTGACGGGGCTGACCTTGCAGCAGGTGGCGGGCTGGGTGTTCTGGCCGCTCGCCTGGATGATGGGCGTGCCGGCCGAGGAATGCGCCGCGGTTGGGCAGAGCCTCGGCATCAAGGTCGTGGTGAACGAGTTCGTCAGCTACCTCGACCTCGCCGCGAACGGCGGGCAGCTTTCGGCGCGGACGCGGCTGATCCTGACCTATGCGCTCTGCGGCTTCACGAATTTCGCCTCGGTCGGGATCATGGTGACGGGCATGGCGGCGATGTGCCCGGAGCGGCGGGCGGAGATCGTGCGCCTCGGCCTGCCGAGCCTGGTGGCGGCGAGCATCGCCTGCTGCATGGCGGGGGCGACCGTGGGGCTGCTGACGGGGCCGTAGGGCCGGGAATAATTTCCTTGCCGCGGAGTGGCTTTCTTCGATACTGCCCGCGCCAAGCGCCCGATTTGCGTCCGCGTGCGGGCCGGGGAGGACCCCCGATTTTGTCCGGCACATCGGGCAGGGCACTGGAATCACTCGATTGTCGTGATTCGGCTGGCGCGTGGCGCGTGGCGCCCGCATCTGATGGCCCATGACAATCGACATCACCTACCCGCCGCTCAACGTCCCGAAGCCGGTCTGCGACGGCGTCTGGGTCGTCGATGGCGGGCCGCAACACCTGCTGGGGCTGACCTTCCCGGTGCGGATGACGGTGGTGTGCCTGCAGGATGGCGGGCTGTGGCTGCACTCGCCCACGAAGCACACGCCGGCGCTGCAGGCGGCGCTGGAGGCGCTGGGCCCGATCCGCCATTTGGTGGCGCCGGACACCGCGCACTGGGTGCATGTCTCGCCCTGGCGGAAGGCGGTGCCGGGGGCGCAGGTCTGGGCGGCGCCAGGGGTGGTGGCGCGGGCCAATCGCCAGGGCGTGGACCTGCATGGCGCGAAGGACCTGGCCGAGACCCCGCCCGAGCCCTGGGCCGGGGAGATGGACCAGGCGATCTTCTCCGCGCCCGGCTTCGTCGAGGTGGCGTTCCACCACCGACCCAGCCGGACCCTGGTGCTGACCGACACGGTGCAGGCGCTGGAGAGCGGCAAGCTCACCCTGGCGTCGAAGATCTTCGCCAGCGTGGTGCGGTCGGCGACCACCGAGGGCACGACGCCGGTGCACCTGCGCCTGCTGCTCGGCCGGCGGCGGGAGGCGAACCGCGCGGTGGCGGAACGGCTCATCGGCCTCGATCCGGCGCGGGTGGTCTTCGCCCATGGCGCCTGGTTCGAGCGGGATGGACAGGCGCGGCTGCGGCAGGCGCTGGCCTGGCTGCTGGACTGAGCCGCGCGCCGGCGGGGCCGATGGCATGACGGGGAAGCCCAAGGGATCGAACGATCCCGAAGAGCGCATCCGGGTGCTGTTGCAGCCTGGAGAGACGCTGCTGTGGTGCGGCAGGCCGGAGCCGCGCCCGGGCGCCGGCACACCCTCCGCAACCTTCTGGTTCGCCGTCACCGTTGCGGCCGTCCTGCTCTGGGGCCTCGCGGTCTGGGTTGTGCAGCCGGATGTCGTCGGTGCTGCTGCGATGTTCCTCCTCGTGCTGCCGCTTCTGTTCTGGACCGGTGTGAAGGCAGGCGCTCTCGATTCCCGCTGGCCCGATCATTGGCGCACCGCCTACGCGGTCACGGACCGGCAGGCTCTCGTGATCGAGGGCACGGCGCGGGACCTGAAGGTTGTCAGCTACCCGGCGCCGGCGATCGTCACGGTTCAGCTGCGGCCTCGCGCGGGCGGCCTGGCCGATGTGGTGGTCCGCCAGGGACCCATGCTGCACGCGCGGCTCCTGCTCTGGCCTGGGCCGCTGCGTCCGACGCGGGAGCTTGCCCTGATGGACCCGGCCGAGAACCCGGTCGGCTTCTTCGCCCTCGCCGATGCACCGGCTGCTGCGCGGGCCTTGCTCGCGCTACGGGCGGGCCGCTTGCCCCGCGCCTCCGTGCCGTCGATCATCCCCGCCACGTCGTCGGAGAACCCCTCATGACCAGCCACCTCGTCCACCGCAGCCTGCGCGCCGATCCGCCGATCGCGGTGCATGGCGAGGGCATCTGGATCACCGGCAAGGACGGGCACCGCGTGATCGATGGTTCCGGCGGCGCGGCGGTGGCCTGCCTCGGCCATGGCCATCCGCACGTCATCGCGGCGATGAAGCAGCAGATCGACGCACTCTGCTACGCCCACACCGCGCTCTATTCCTGCGAGAGCGCGGAGCGGCTGGCCGACATGATGGTCGGCCACGCGCCGGGCGGGCTGACGCATGCCTATTTCTGTTCCTCGGGCTCCGAGGGGAACGAGGCCGCGATCAAGATGGCGCGGCAGTATTTCCTCGAGATCGGGCAGCCGCAGCGTACGCGGTTCATCGCCCGGCGGCAGAGCTACCACGGCAACACGCTGGGTGCGCTCTCCGCTGGCGGCAACGCGATGCGCCGCGCGCCCTACCAGCCGATCCTCTCGCCCGCCTTCAGCCATGTCTCGCCCTGCTACCCCTACCGCGACCGCCGGGACGGGGAGAGCGACGCCGACTACGTCGCGCGCCTGGCCGATGAGCTGGAGGCGGAGTTCCAGCGCCTCGGCCCCGATACCGTCATCGCCTTCATGGCGGAGACGGTGGTGGGCGCGACGCTTGGCTGCGTCGCGGCGTTGCCCGGCTATTTCCCGGCGATGCGCGCGGTCTGCGACCGGCATGGCGCACTGCTCATTCTCGATGAGGTGATGTCCGGCATGGGCCGCTGCGGCACGCTGCATGCCTGGGAGCAGGAGGGCATCGCGCCCGATATCGAGATCGTCGCCAAGGGCCTCGGCGGCGGCTACCAGCCGATCGGCGGCATCCTGGTCTCCGGCAAGGTGATTGCGGGGCTCGACAGCGGCACCGGTGCCTTCATGCACGGCCATACCTACCAGGCGCATCCCGTGGCCTGCGCCGCGGCGGTCGCGGTGCAGGAGGTGATCCATGGCGAGAAGCTGCTCGACAACGTGGCATCCATGGGCGCGCTGCTGGAGCAGAAGCTGGTCGAGCGCTTCGGCAACCACCGCAACGTCGGCGAGATCCGCGGCCGCGGCCTGTTCTGGGCCGTGGAGTTCGTGCAGGACCGCGCCACGAAGCAGGTCTTCGACCCGGCGCTGAAGCTGAACGACCGCGTGAAGCGCGAGGCCTACGACCGTGGCCTCGCCTGCTACCCGATGGGCGGCACCATCGACGGGAAGCATGGCGACCATGTGATCCTCTCGCCGCCCTACATCGTCACCGCCGGTGATATCGACATGATCGTGGAGCGCTTCGGCGACGCGGTGGACGCGGCGTTGGCCAGCGTGACGTGAGGGAGGGGCGGATGAAGACCTGGATCCTGGCCGCGGTGGTCGCCGTTGCATCCCTGTTCGCCGGCAGCGCCCAGGCGCAGCAGACCCTGGCCACCGTGAAGAGCCGCGGCACGCTGAACTGCGGCGTCTCCCAGGGCTTCGCCGGCTTCTCGGCGCCGGACAGCCGCGGCGAGTATCGCGGCCTCGACGTCGACTACTGCCGCGCGCTGGCTGCGGCGGTGCTCGGCGATCCGGCGAAGGTGCGCTTCATCCCGCTGACCGCGCAGGCCCGCTTCACCGCGCTGCAGACCGGCGAGATCGACGTGCTGTATCGCAACAGCACGCAGACCTTCCTGCGCGACAACTCCATCGGCCTGCACCAGGGGCCGGTGAATTTCTACGACGGCCAGGGCTTCATGGTCCGCCGCGACCTGAACGTGCAGAAGGTGCAGCAACTCGACGGCGCGACGATCTGCGTCGCGCAGGGCACGACGCATGAGCTGACCCTCGGCGACGTCTTCCGCGCCCGGAACATCAAGTTCCAGCCCGTCGTCTTCGAGCGCGTGGACACGATGTACGAGGCCTTCTGGGCCGGGCGCTGCGACGCCATGACACAGGACGCCTCGGCTCTGGCCGGCGCGCTGAGCGCGGCGCGCAACGCCGCCGCCTACGTCATCCTGGAGGAGACCATCAGCAAGGAGCCGCTCGGCCCCTTCACCCGCAACGGCGACCAGCCCTGGTCGAACACCGTCGCCTGGCTGCACATGGCGCTGGTCGAGGCGGAGGAACTCGGCGTCACCGCCGCCAATGCCGAAGCGCAGGCGCGCAGCGGCAATCCGACGACGCAGCGTCTGCTCGGCACCTCCGGCGATTTCGGCACGCGGCTCGGCCTCGACAACGCCTGGGCGCTCCGGGCGATCCGCGCCGTGGGCAATTACGGCGAGGTGTTCGAGCGCAATGTCGGCCAGCAGAGCGCCCTCAAGCTGCGGCGGGGCATGAACGGCCTGTGGACCCAGGGCGGGCTGATGTACGCGATTCCCTTCCGCTGACACGCTTCGTCACGAAACCGCGCCCCGCCAGCCGCGTTTGACCCACCGAAGCCGCTGCATCCCCGTGGCGGCTCGGACGGGAGACTGGACATGGACAAGGATCGGATCGCCGGCGCTGCGAAGCAGGCCAAGGGCGCAGTGAAGGACATGGCCGGCAAGGTGACCGGCGACGCCAAGCTGCAGGCCGAGGGCAAGGCCGACAAGGCCGCCGGGAAGGTGCAGAATGCCGTGGGCGGCGCCAAGGACGCCGCGCGCGACGCGGTGGACAAGGACCGCGCCTGACCCTGTCAGGCTGACGCGAGGGCGTCGGGCGCAAGCCCGGCGCCTTCGTCGCGACCAAGGCCCCGCGTTCCCGGCATGGCGGTGATGCTGCACTGCGGTAGTCGGGCGACCGATCCATCCCTATATCGGCCCCAGCCGCGACCCCTGCGCGGCGGGCGGAACGTCACCAACCAACCGGATCGGTCCGCCCCAGATGCTGCCTTGCCTGCGCGATGGGGGCTCCGCGTGAGCCCCCGCGACATTCCCGCCGAGTACGAAACGCTCTCGCCCGTCATGCCGGCGCGCGCGGCCCCGGCGCCCGCGCCACGGCCGATGCCGCCCGCCTCCCTGCTGGTGGCGATCACCGGCATGGGGCCCTTCACCATGCAGATCGTCATCCCCTGCCTGCCCGGGATGGCGCTCGCGCTGGCGGTTCCCTACGCGACGATCCAGCTGGCCCTGACCCTGTTCCTGATCGGCGTGGCGCTGGGCCAGCTCGTCTACGGGCCGCTGTCGGACCGCTTTGGCCGGAAGCCCCTGCTGCTGAGCGGCATGGCGCTGTTCCTCGCCGGCAGCCTGATCGCGGCCGTGGCGCCGAGCGCGGGCTGGCTGATCGCGGGGCGCGTGGTGCAGGCGCTGGGAAGCTGCTCCGGCCTCGTGCTCGGCCGCGCCATGGTGCGCGACAGCTACCCGCGGGAGCGGGCGGCGAGCGTGCTCGGCTACGTCTCCACCGCCATGGCGGTGGCGCCGATGGTCGCCCCCCTGCTCGGCAGCCTGCTGGCCGAGCATTTCGGCTGGCGCGCCACGATGCTGGCCTGCCTCGGCTTCGGGCTCGTGTTGTTCCCGCTGGTCTGGGTCCGCATGCCGGAGACCCTGGCCCAGCCGGCGAAGCTGCCTGGCCTCGGCGGCATGCTCGGCGCCTATACCCAGTTGCTGCGGCTGCCGCTGTTCCGCGGCTACGTGGCGGTGGCCACCTTCTCGACCGCCGTGTTCTTCGCCTTCGCCGCCGGGGGCCCCGTCGTGGTGATCCAGGGCATGGGCCATGCCGCGACCACCTACGGCGCGGCGATGATCCTGATCTCGGTGGCCTGGATGTCCGGCACCTTCACCTCCGCGCGGCTGGTCGGGCGGCATGGGCTGGAGCGGATGATGCAGGTCGGCACGGCGGTGACGCTCGCGGGCGGTGTGCTGGCGATCCTCGTCGAGGCGCTGCTGCCGGCGCATATCCTGCTGTTCTTCCTGCCCATGGCGGTGGTCGCGCTCGGCAACGGCATGACCCAGCCGAACGCCATCGCTGCGGCGGTCAGCGTGCGGCCGCAGCTGGCCGGCACGGCCTCGGGCCTCGTCGGTGCGCTGCAGATGGCGGCGGGCGCGGCGATAACGGTGATCGCGGGCTGGAGCGAGAGCGGCACCGGCATGGCGACCGCGCTGGCGATGCTCGCCGGCGGCCTCGGCGCCGCGGCCGGGCTGGTGATGGTGCGGCGCGCCGCCCGATGACGGGCCTTGCGGGCGCTGCACCGCCGAAGCGATTCAGTCCGCCGGGCCATGCGGCCCTCCGGTCATCGGACCGGGATCAGGCCCGGCCGGCGGTGCCCGAGAGCAGCAGCGGGTCGATCTTCAGCCGCGCCATGGCCAGCCGCCACTTGCCGTCGTCGGCCTCGTCGAACAGCAACTCCTCGTCCGAGGCGACGCAGAGCCAGGCGTTGCGCTGGATCTCTTCCTCGAGCTGCCCCGGCCCCCAGCCGGCATAGCCGAGCGCGAGCACGCCCCGCCGCGGCCCGCCGCCGCTGGCGATGGCCTTGAGGATGTCGACGCTGGCGGTCATCGCCAGTTCCTTGGTGACGTTGAGCGAGCCCTCGGTCGACCAGTCCGGCGTGTGCAGCACGAAGCCGCGCCCGCCATCGACGGGGCCGCCCTGCAGCATCCGGATGCGCCGCTGCGGCGGCACGGGCTCGAGCCCAAGCTGGTCCAGCAGCTGGTCGAAGGACAGCCCGGCGATCGGCTTGTTGACGACGATGCCCATGGCCCCGTCGGCGGAATGCGCGACCAGGCAGATGACGGTCCCCGCGAAGCGCGGGTCCTGCATGTTGGGCATCGCGATCAGCAAATGCCCGCTGAGGTAGCCCTCGCCGGAAACATGGCCCCGGCGCGGGGGCTTGGTGGTCCTCGCCATACCGGCAACATGGCGGGCCGCCCCGCCGGCCGCAAGGACAGGCCCGTCTCGCTGGCGCACGTCCCGGCGACCGGGCCACCGGATCGGCGCCCGGGCGCAGCGGCGGCGGTGACAGCGCCAAAGGGTCGGGCTACAGGAGAGGCCGTCGAGGAGGACCCACACCATGACCATCAAGGCCGGCGACGCGATCCCGTCCGCAAAGCTGATGCAGGGCACCGCGGAGGGCCCGAAGGAGATCTCCACCGAGGATCTCTTCAAGGGCAAGACCGTCGTGCTGTTCGGCGTCCCGGGCGCCTTCACGCCGACCTGCTCGGCCAAGCACCTGCCGGGCTTCGTGCAGAATTTCGATGCGCTGAAGGCCAAGGGCGCCGACGTCATCGCCTGCATGGCGGTGAACGACGCCTTCGTCATGGGCGCCTGGGGCAAGGACCAGGCGGTCGGCGACAAGGTGATGATGCTGGCCGATGGCAGCGCCGATTTCACCAAGAAGCTCGGCCTCGAGCTCGACCTCACCGCCCGTGGCCTCGGGGTGCGCTGCCAGCGCTTCGCCCTGGTGGCGAAGGACGGCAAGGTCACCCATGTCGCCGTCGAGGCGCCGGGTGCCTTCGAGGTCAGCAAGGCCGAGGCCGTGCTCGGCGCGCTGTGAGCGCTGGCACGATCCTGACGGTCCGCGGCGGACGGGCAGCGTGACGCCCTTCACCGCCGCGGCCTTTGCCTGGCAGGCCGGCACGGTCTTCGCGCTCCGCAGTCTCGGGCTGTGGAGCGACCCGGTGCGGGCCCAGGCGCTGCTGGCGGAATACGCGCTGGAAAAGCAGCGCGCCTTCGTGGCCGGAAGCATGGCGGCGGGCCGCGCCGCCCTGTCCGGCGCCGACCCGGCCCGCGTCATGGCCGCCGCGCTGCGGCCGGCGCAGCGGCGGGTGAAGGCCAATCACCGGAGCCTGACAGCGCCGCGCTGATCTCCGTCGCCATCGAGACAGGGCGCCATCCTGCCGGTCCGGCGGCACGAGGACCATCATGCTGATCCCCCCGCACCGGCTGCGCGATCTCTTCCACGTCACCCCCCAGGGCGTGCTGCATGTCGGCGCGCACGAGGCCGAGGAGGGCCCCGCTTATCGCGAGCTCGGCTGGGGACATGTGGTCTGGGTGGAGATGCTCCCCGACAAGGCCGCGGAATTGCGCCGCCGCTTCGCCGGTGACCCTGGCAACACCGTCATCGAGGCCGCCGCCTGGGGCGAGAGCGGGATCGAGCGCGATGTCTTCCGCGCCACCAACAACCAGTCCTCCTCGCTCTACCGGCCCGAGACGCACCTGACCGCGCATCCCGAGATCGGCTTCACCCAGGACCGCATTGTCACGCGCCGGCTCGACGAGGTGCTCGACCCGGCGCTGTCCTTCGACTTCCTCAACCTCGACTGCCAGGGGGCGGAGGTGGAGGCGATGCGCGGACTCGGCACGCGGCTCCTCGACGTCAAATGGGTCTATCTCGAGATCAACGTCGCCTCGCTCTACGCCGAGATCCCGCTGCGCGCCGAGGTCGATGCCTTCATGTTCTCGCAGGGCTTCACCCGGGTGGCGGAGGCGATCCACCGGCATCTCGGCTGGGGCGACGCGCTCTACGTCAATGGCCGCAAGCTGCCGCCGGCCCAGGTCTTCGAGATGAAGCACACCGGCGCCGGCCTCTCGATGAACGAGACCGGAGTTCTGTTGCTGGCCGGCGACAACCTGGTCGATCACCTACGGGCCATGCCGCCAGGCTGAGCCGCTACCAGGCGATCTCCCGGACGTGCCGCGGGTAGAGGTCGCGCGGGTTCCAGAAGGGATCGTGCCGGACCTCGCGGTTGAACCAGTGGTAGCGGTGCGGCGCCAGCACCCTCTCCTTCGCCCCGCCGAGCCAGGCCGCCCACCAGCTGAAGCTGGAATTGGAGATGGCGATCCGTCGCGCCCGGGCGAGCAGGAAGAAGTCAGCCAGGTGGCTCGTGCGGTCGGAGACGATGATCCGCCCGGCGGGCCGGATGACGCGCAGCGCCGCGTCCAGCAGGGCGCGGTTGTCGGTGGCGACGACGACCGGCAGGTCGGTCCCGAGGGCCGCCAGGGCCCGCTGGGTGTAGGCCAGCGGCAGCGCCTCCATCGGCCCCTTGCCCTTGTCGCGCGACGGGTGCGCGTAGAAGCGCATGTGCAGGGCGGAGAAATCGTCGAGCCCGAGGTCGCGGAGGTAGCCGTCGAGTTCGGCCGTGACCACCGGCGGCTCCGTGAAAAGCGCGCGGATCTCCGGCGCGACATGGGCGAAGTAGCGCTCGCACTGGAAATTGCCGCGCAGGTCGATGTGCTCAGCCTCGGGGATCTCGGCGTAGGGAAAGCCGGGCTCCTGGTAGAGCGTGGCGTCCGGCGGGGCCTCGCCGAGGTAGCGACGGATGCCGGGAAACCAGGGTTCGTAGTCGACGCCTGTCACGGCACAGCGCCAGGGCGGCAGGCGGGGCTCGGCGCCATGCCGGGCGGCATAGCCCAGGACCACTGAGATATGGAAAAGCTGGTTCGCGAACTGACCCCAGTCGCCGAGCCGCGAGAAGGTTGCCGTGCGCGTCATCAGCGTCCGCCGCAAACCTATGCGGTCGGCTCGTAGTAGCGGAGCGGTGCGATCTGGGTCGCGTAGGTCTCGATCAGGGTTTCGAGATCAGGCGAACGGATGCCCGAGAAGTGGCAGATGACGTCGCCCGGGTGCCAGAGGCTCGCCTCGCCGGTGCGGTAGAAGCGCCGGCGCTCGATCGGGAAGCTGTTGAACCGGCGCTGATCGGGTTCCAGCGTCACCTGCCGGCGGATCACCTCGGACTGGTCCATCAGGGTCTTGAGAGCGTGCTGCTCCCAGGTGCCGTTCTCGACATCCGCGTCGAACATCCAGACCAGGTCGAGCAGGCGCCGCACCGCCGGCCCGTCCTGCAGGAAGACGACGCCGGTGTTGATGCCGTCCTCGTCCTCGGTGATCCGGAACAGTCACTGCGGCCCGGCGTCCCGGAAGGCGCCGTCCAGGTCGAAGTCGAGACTGGTCACCAGCGCATCGGCGTCGATGAAGACGACGCGGCGGTAGCCGCGCTGCAGCAGGTGCAGCATCAGCGGGATCTTGATCCAGGCCGGCGGCCGGAGAGGCGTGTTGACCGCCGGCGGGTCCGACAGGATCGCGTAGCTGAGGCCGCTGGCCTCGGCGAAGAACTGCTGCGACGCCAGCGCCGGCAGCACTTTCGCACGATAGCCATCGCCGAGCGCGAGCGAGCAGACGATGGTGTCGCGCGTGCCGCGTTCGATCAGGCGTGGCAGGAGCGATCGGGCGATGCGCGTCAGTGGGTAGCCGATCTGCGGCTGTTCCAGGCTGCCGCTGGTCAGGGCACGGAGATGGGCCGCGACGTTCTCCTGCGCGAAATACGTCGACAGACGTGAGGAGAAGGCAATCTGCCGCACATCCGAAGCCTGCCTGGCGTCGTCCGTCGCCCGCGTCCGGGCTTGGGCCTGCGCTTCTCGCAGCATCCTGATGTCGGCAACTTCGCCCCGTAGCTTGCCCGTCTCGTCCCGAACGGATGCGACGGCGGCGTGGACCGCTTCGAGCCGCTTGTAGATCTCGATGACGATGACGCGGAGCTTGCGGATCAGCACGAAGGCGAACAGCGCCAGCAGCAGGCCGCCCAGGACGATTCCGGCCAGGAGCATACCCACCGTCGAATCGAGCATGTTCTCGCGTCCTCGTCGGGTCGGCCGGGGTGCCAAAGGCCCTCCCCGTTTCGCGAGCCTAATGGGGGCATCGACCAGCCATCGCAAGCCGCCCTGGCCTGGGTCAGGAGCCCCGGCGCGCAGCGCCGCGGCAGGGCCTCCGGCGAGTGCGGGGCGGAGCCTGCGGTCCCCGCCGCGCCCGAGCCGTGCCAACAGTAGCGCGACGATCGCCACCTGCACCGCGTTGAGCGCTATTCCCACCTCCCAGGCCACGGCGTAGTTGCCGAACGCGTCGTAGAGATAGCCCGCCAGCCAGGCGCCGAAGGCCATGCCGGTCAGCCCGTGGAACAGCACCGTCGGCATGCGCCAGGATGCCTCCTGCGCCGGGAACAGCTGCCGGACCGCCAGCATCCAGGACGGGATGATGCCGCTGAAGCCGAAGCCGTAGGCGGCCGCCACGAAGAAGAGCCCGGCCTCGTCCTGCGTCACCAGGAACAGCGCCATGCCGATGGTCTGGCATATGTTTCCCGCCAGCACGGCCTGCAGCCCGCCGATGCGGTCGGCGATGAAGCCCCAGACCTGCCGCGCGATGAAGGCCGCTACCAGCATGACGGAGACCATCATCGCGCCGTGCTGCGCGACGATGCCGATATCGGTGCAGAAGGCGACGAGGTGCGCCGCCGGCATCGCCATGGGCACGCAGCAGAGGAAGATGGCGACCCCCATCACCTCCATCGCCAGATTGGGACGCATGCCCAGCACGCGCTCACCCGGCCGCGCCTCCCCCGCGGCGGCGGCGCTGCCCGCGGGCGGCACGGGTGGCGTGCGCAGCACCAGCGCCGCCAGCGGCAGCACGCCGGCCAGAACGACCACGGCGAAGCCGCGCATCGTCGCCGGCCAGCCGAAGATCGCCACGGACCGCTCGAACAGCACCGGCCAGAGCACGCCGGCGACGTACTGGCCCGAGGCGACGAGGGCGAGGGCGGTGCCACGCCGCCGGTCGAACCAGCGGGAGACATAGGCCATCATCGGCGGGAAGAGCGCGCCGTTGCCGAAGAGGCCGACGAAGACGCCATAGCCCAGCAGCAGCGACCAGGCCGCGCCGAGGCTGGCCAGCGCGAGGCCGCCGGCGACGCAGAGCGCACCCACCAGTGCGACGGCGCGCATGCCGATCCGGCCCGAGAGCCAGCCCATGACGATCCCGCCCGCGCCGGCGCCGAGGAAGGTGAGGGAGGAGGCCAGCGCAGGTACCGCGCGCTCCGCCCCGAGGTCGGCGGCGATCGGCTTCAGGGCCACCACGACGATCAGCGGCGCGCCGAAGGCGAAGGAGTTGATGGCGACGGCCGCGAGCGCGACCAGCCAGGACATCCGTGTCTCGATGCTGGCGCCTGGCGCGCGCTGCTGCATGTGTGGTCGCTCTCCCCCGGTGTGCGCCAGGGTGCGGCATCGGCGCGCGCCGCACCAGGGGCGGGGGGACTTTCCAGGTCCGGCTGGGCCACTTAGTTTCGGGCCTGCTCAAGGACCACCGGGAGATCACGTCGCATGCGCCGCCTCGCCCTCGCCGCCGCCCTGCTCTGCGGCACCGCCCTCGCCGCGCCCATGGACGCCCGGGCGCAGGTCTTCCGCTGGGCCAATGACGGCGACGTCAACTCGATGGATCCCTACACGCGGAACGAGACCTTCCTGCTCGCCTTCAACGCCCACATCTACGAGCCGCTGGTGCGGCGGAACCGGCAGATGGAGCCGGAGCCGGCGCTCGCCGAGCGCTGGGAGCAGCCCACCCCCACCGTCTGGCGCTTCCACCTCCGCCGCAACGTCCGCTTCACCGACGGCACGCCCTTCACCGCCGACGACGTGATCTTCAGCGTGCAGCGGGCGCGCGGGCCGGGGTCCAATGTCAGCGCCAACTTCGCCACGGTGAAGGAGGTGCGGAAGATCGACGATTTCACCGTCGAGTTCGAGACCAACGAGCCCGACCCCATTCTGGTTCGCAAGTTCGGCACCTTCGGCATCATGTCGCGCGCCTGGGCGGAGCGGAACAACGCCGTCCGCCCGACCGACCTGACGACGCGGGAGGAGAATTTCGCCACCCGCAACGCCATGGGCACCGGCCCCTTCCGGCTGGTCAGCCGCGAGCCCGACCGTCGTACCGTCCTCGAGCGCAACCCGGGCTGGTGGGACACGCCGACCCACAACATCGAGCGGGCGGAGCTGAACATCATCGCCAATGACGCGACGCGGGTCGCGGCGCTGCTCTCGGGCGAGGTCGACTTCGTCTACCCCGTGCCGCCGCAGGACGTGGCGCGGATCTCGTCGAGCCAGGGCGTGCGGATCATCCAGGGGCCGGAGCTGCGCACCATTTACCTCGGCATGGACCAGCTCCGGGCGGAGCTGCTGAAGTCCGACGTGAAGGGCAAGAACCCCTTCCAGGACGAGCGGGTGCGCCGCGCCGTCTACCAGGCGATCGACGTCAACGCGATCCAGCGCACCGTCATGCGCGGCCAGTCCCGCCCGACCGGGCTGATGTGGGGCCCCGGCGTCAACGGCTTCCGCGAGGCGGACGACACCCGCCTGCCGCTCGATCTGGATGCCGCGCGGAAGCTGCTGGCGGAGGCCGGCTACCCGAACGGCTTCGGTGTGACGCTGGATTGCCCGAACGACCGCTACGTGAACGACGAGGCGATCTGCACCGCGGTCGTAGCGATGCTGGCGCGCATCGGCGTGCGGGTGACCCTGGCGGCGCAGACCCGCGCCCGCTTCTTCGCGGAAGTCAACGCGCCGCGCTTCAACACCAGCTTCTACCTGCTGGGCTGGACGCCGGCGACGGTCGACGCGCACGACGTCCTGTTCAACCTGATCGGCTCGCGCGACGGCACGCGGGGGATGTTCAACAATGGCGGCATCTCGAACCCCGAGATCGACAGCCTGACCCAGCGCATCGGGGTGGAGACCGACCCCGCGAAGCGCCAGGCCATGATCACGGAGGCATCGCGCATCATCCGCGACCGCGCGCTCTACGTGCCGCTGCACCAGCAGCAGATCGTCTGGGCGGCGCGATCCAACGTGGAGATCGCGCAGACTGCGGACAACTACATCCAGCTCCGCTTCGCGCGGATGGGCGCGCGCTGAGCCGGGACGGGCGGCGGGGCGACCCCCGCCGCCCGCGCCTCAGCCGCGCTCGGCGATGGCGAGGAAATTCGCCGCGCTGTCCTCCGACACCCGCATCCAGGACTGGGTGTCGCGGCGGAACTTGTCCCAATGCGCGTGGATCTTCTTGAAGCGCGGATTGCGGTCGCCGAGTTCGGCGTAGGTCTCCTGCGTGGCACGGTAGCAGGCCATCAGCACGTCGCGCGGATAGATGCGGAGCTGCGCGCCGCCGGCGATCAGCCGCCGCAGCGCCGCGACGTTCAGCATGTCGTAGCGCGCCTGCGACCAGGAATTGGTCTCGGCGCAGACGGTCTCGAGCACCTGCTGGTACTGCCTGGGCAGGGAGTCCCACGCCCGGGCGTTGATCATCACCTCGCCCTGGCTGCTCGTCTCCCACCAGCCCGGCGCGTAGTAGTACTGGGCGACGCGATGGAAACCGAGCTTCTCGTCGTCATGCGGCCCGACCCATTCGGCGCCGTCGATGACGCCGCGTTCCAGCGCCGGGTAGATGTCCGGCGCGCCGAGCTGCTGCGCCACCACGCCGAGCTTGGTCAGCACCATGCCGCCGGTGCCGCCGATGCGGAACTTCAGGCCCTTGAGGTCCTCGGGGGAGCGGATCTCCTTGCGGAACCAGCCGCCCATCTGGGCGCCGGTGTTGTTGGCGGGCAGGTTCACCACGCCCTGGTCGCGGTAGACGTCCTCCATCACCTCGCGGCCGCCGCCTTCCTTGATCCAGGAGTAGTGCTGCCGCGCGTTCATGCCGAAGGGCATCTCTGTGCCGAACCCCATCGAGGGGTCCTTGCCGATGTAATAGTAGGCCGCGGTGTGCCCCATCTCGACGGTGTTCCCGCCGACGGCGTCGAGCACCTGCAGGGCCGGGACGATCTCCCCGGCGGCGAAGATGCGGATCTGGAAGGCGCCGCCGGTCAGGTCGGCGACGCGCTTCGAGAGCATCTCCGCCACGCCCCAGAGTACGTCGGTCGATTTCGGGAAGCTGCTGGCCAGGCGCCACATCACCTGTTGCTGCGCGGCGGCGAGGCGCGGCGCGGCAAGCGCTCCGACGGGGCCGCCGGCCAGGACGGCGGCGGCAAGACTGCGGCGCTTCATGAACATCCTCCCAGTCTGTGTGTTTGTCGACAACGTCACTTTGCCAACTCTGCGAGAGAAGGTGAAGGGCCAGCACAAATCCTGGGACAGGATGCGACCGATGGGACTGGCTGAGGCTACGTTGGATGGCCGTGTTTCTTGCTGCGGGCAGATTTGTACATTTTCCCAACAAAGACCTTCGCCTGCCAGAGAAGATTAAGTTCGATCTCGAAATACGACATCGGGAGACATTCAAAAAAAGACGCAATTCACCCTTTAGGTGTTGATTGTCTCGTCGAAATGGGGGAAGACTCGTGGCGGCGAATTTTCGTCCCGAGGCTCAATCCATGCAGTTCGATCAAGCTCTGATGGAATCGGTGGTGCCTGCCGCGGTGGTGGGTCTGGTGAGCATCCTGGTGATGGCAACGACACTCCGCTGGTGGCGTGGCCGCCTGGACGCCGACGATTCCCAGGACATGCGCGACCGAATCGCCGCGGCCGCGCCGGATGCGCGCGCGCAGTTCACAGAGGCCGCCTCACCCCGGCCTGGAGCGGCCCGGACCCGCGGTTCGTCCTTCGTCGGGCGCGACCGGTCGGCGGTTCCGCTCGAATAGGCACCGCTCCTGGCAGTCGGTCGCCGGCGCCCGGCTTGGGGCCATCCCCGCGGCGGCTGGCCGACAACGCCGGTCCAAGCGGCATCCTGATCCGTACCTGGAAGCACGACGGGGGCCCTGCGGGCGTCCTGCCTTGCGACCATGCAGCGCTTGACGAGGCGCCTTCAGGCACCCCAGGCTGAGGCGGCTTTCAAAACGAAAGCATGTTTGGGGGCGGATCATGGCGCAGGGCCGCGCGGCGACGGTCGCTGTCATTGGCGCGGGGGACTTCATCGGGGCCGCCATCGCCCGGCGCTTCGCCGCCGGCGGCTACCAGGTCTTCGCCGGCCGTCGCAACGGCGACAAGCTCGCCCCCCTGGTCGCGGAGATCACCGCCGCCGGCGGGCGCTGCGAGGGCCGTACGCTTGATGCCCGCAAGGTCGAGGACGTCGCCGCCTTCCTGGCCGAGGCCGATGCCGCTGCGCCGCTCGAGGCCTGCATCTTCAACGTCGGCGCGAACGTCAACTTCCCGCTCCTGGAGACCACCGACCGCGTCTTCCGCAAGGTCTGGGAAATGGCTTGCGAGGCCGGCTTCTTCACGGGCAGGGAGGCGGCGCGCCTGATGCTGCCGCGCGGGCGCGGCTCGATCCTCTTCACCGGCGCCACGGCCAGCGTGCGCGGCGGCGTCGGCTATGCCGCCTTCGCCAGCGCCAAGGCGGGGCTGCGGGCGGTGGCGCAGAGCATGGCGCGGGAACTCGGGCCGCAGGGGATCCACGTGGCCCACCTTGTCATCGATGCCGGCGTCGACACCGCCTGGGTGCGGCAGCGCCGGGAGCAAGCAGGTCGTCCGACCGCGCCCGGTGACCTGATGGAGCCAGCCTCCATCGCCGAGACCTACTGGATGCTGCACCACCAGCCGCGCGACGCCTGGACGCACGAGCTGGACCTCCGGCCCTTCGGGGAGCGCTGGTGATGGACGCGATCGCCTTCCATTTCGATTTCGGCAGCCCCAACGCCTACCTGGCGCACCGGGTCATCCCGGAGGTCGCCGCCCGCAGCGGCGCGCGAGTCGACTACGTGCCGGCGTTGCTGGGCGGCGTCTTCAAGGCGACCAACAACCGCTCCCCCATGGAGGCCTTCGCCGAGATCCCGGCGAAGCGCGCCTATATGGTGCGCGAGATGGAGCGCTTCGTCGCGCGCCACGGCCTGCGTGAATTCCGCCGCAACCCGCATTTCCCGGTCAACACGCTGGCGATCATGCGCGGCGCCTGCGCGGCGCAGCAGGCCGGCTGCTTCATGCCCTATGTGAAGACGATGTTCCGCGGCATGTGGGAGACGGGGCGGAAGCTCGACGATCCGGCGGTGATCGCGGCGACGCTGGCAGAAGCCGGCCTCGACGCCGCGGCGCTGATGGCGCTGGCGCAGACGCCGGCGGTGAAGCAGGCGCTGATCGCCAATACGGAGGCCTCGGTCGCGCGGGGCGCCTTCGGCTCCCCGACCTTCTTCGTCGGCGAGGAGATGTTCTTCGGCAAGGACCAACTCCGCGACGCCGAGGAGGAGTTCCTGCGGCGCCGCGGCGGCTGAGCGCGGCTCAGCTGTAGACAAACTCCTTGCCGGTCAGGTCGATGGCCGGGATCTCGTCCTTCTCCGCCCAGTAGTCCTGGTTGTGCATCCACTCCGGCTTGTCGCCGCGCCGCGGCAGCAGGTGCATGCCCCGCGTCATGTAGCCCGGGTTGAAGTTCTCGCCGTCGATCCAGTCGAGCAACGGCATGTCCTTGTCCTCGGGCCGCAGCGCCACGGTCACCTTGCGCTGCTGCGTCGCCTGCATGTGCTTCAGCAGCTTGCAGACGAAGTCGCCGACGAGATCCGCGCGGAGCGTCCAGGAGGCGCGGAAATAGCCGAAGACCCAGACCATGTTCGGCACGCCGGTAAACATCATGCCGCGATAGGTCACGGTCTGGTGGAAATCGAGCGGCGTGCCGTCGATCTCGAACGCGATGTCGCCGAGCGGGCAGAGGTCGAAGCCGGTCGCCGTGACGATGATATCGGCCTCGAGGTGCTTGCCCGACTTCAGGCGGATGCCGGTCTCGTCGAAGGTCTCGATCTCGTCCGTGACGACGCTCGCCTTGCCGGAGGCGATGCCCTTGAACAGGTCGGCATCCGGCACGAAGGCGAGACGCTGCCGCCAGGGTCGGTAGGGCGGGGAGAAATGCGTCTCCACGTCGTAGTCGGGGCCGAGCAGGGTGCGGATGTTGCCGATCAGCTCCTCGCGCACCTTGTCGGGCTCGCGGAAGGTGCGCTCGGTGAACTTCGCCTGCTCCGAGAGGATCTTCCGCCGCGTGATCTCGTGGATCCAGGTCTCGTCGATGCCGAGCGCCCGCAGCTCCTCGGCGATCTCGATGGCGTTGCGGCCGGTGCGGAAATAGGTCGGCGTCCGCTGCAGCATGGTCACATGCGCGGCGCGCCCGGCCATGTTCGGCACCACGGTGGCGGCGGTGGCGCCGGAACCGATCACCACCACGCGCTTGCCGGTGTAGTCGAGATCCTCGGGCCAGGTCTGCGGATGCACCAGCACGCCCTTGTAGCGCTCCATCCCCTTCCATTCGGGGGTGTAGCCCTGCTCGTGCCGGTAGTAGCCCTGCGCCATCCAGAGGAAGCCGCAGGAGAAGTGCCGCTGCTCGCCTGTCTCCGTGTTGGTCGCGACGATGGCCCAGCGGTTCTCCGCGCTCGACCAGCGCGCGCTGTCGATGCGATGGCGGTAGCGGATGTGGTGGTCGAGGCCGTTCTCCTCGATCACCTCGCCCATGTACTTGCGGATTTCCTCCGCGGTCGCGATCGGCGTGCCGGTCCAGGGCTTGAAGCGGTAGCCGAAGGTATGGAGGTCGCTGTCGGAGCGGATGCCGGGGTACTTGTGCGTCCACCAGGTGCCGCCGAAGGTCTCCGCCTTCTCCAGGATGACGAAGCTCTTGTCCGGGCACTGCGTGGTCAGGTGGTAGGCGCCGCCGACGCCGGAGATGCCGGCGCCGACGATGAGCACGTCGAAATGCTCGGTCTCTACCCCGGTCGTCGGTACGGTGAGCGGTGCCTCGGGCATCGGCCTGTCTTCTCCCTAGCGATGGATCTGCCCCTCAGGGCCGCATGAACGCATGCATAGCATGGAGCCGGCACGCTGCCGCGCCTTGATTCAGGTCAAATGACCAAATCCCCGGTCTGCCGGGCTTGCCATCCCCTTTGGCGCACCGCAGCATTCCGCGAACATGTGGCGAGGGGGTTCGGATGGCCTGGCGGATCGGCGTCGACATCGGCGGCACCTTCACCGATGTGGCGCTGGTCGAGGAGGCCACGGGCCGCATCGCCATCGCCAAGGTCCTCACCACCCCCGGAGACTTCGGGGAGGGTGTGCTGCAGGGCCTGCGCCAGGGCCTGGACGAGCACGGCATCGCCGCATCAGGCGTGACCCTGCTGTCGCACGCCACTACGGTGGTGACGAACGCGCTGCTGGAGGGGAAGGGCGCGCCGGCCGCCTTCATCGCCACCCGCGGTTTCCGCGACATCCTGGAACTGCGCCGCAGCGCCCGCGCGGACCTCTACGACCTGTTCCAGGACGGGCCCTCCGTCCTGATCCCGCGCCGCCATCGCTTCGAGATCACCGAGCGCATCGACGCCCAGGGCGCGGTCGTGACCCCGCTGGCGGAGGCCGAGGTCGCGGGGCTGGTCGCCGCCATCCGGGAGGCCGGGATCAAGACCGTCGCCGTCTCGCTGCTCTTCTCCTTCCTCAACGACACGCATGAGAAGCGCCTCGGCGCGATGCTGCGCGCTGCCCTGCCGGATGTGCAGATCTTCCTCTCCTCCGAGGTCCTGCCCGAGATCCGCGAATACGAGCGCGCCAGCACCACCGCCGTCTGTGCCTATGTCGGCCCGCTGCTGGAGAGCTACCTGGCGCGCCTGCAGGCGGCGACCGGGGAACTCGGCCTGCCGCCGCTGCATGTGATGGGCAGCTCGGGCGGCGTGCTCGACGTGGCGGAATGCCTGCGCATGCCGGCGGCGATCGTGGAAAGCGGCCCCGCGGCCGGCGTGGTGGCGGCGGCGCTGGTCGGGCGGCAGCTTGGTACGAACAACATCCTCTCCTTCGACATGGGCGGCACCACGGCCAAGGCCAGCGTGATCGCCGAGGGCGAGGTCGCGGTAACGGCGGACTACGAGGTCGGCGGCGGCGCCAATGCCCGGCGCTGGATCGCCGGCACCGGCCACCCGATCCGCGTGCCTGTCGTGGACCTGGCGGAGGTCAGCGCCGGCGGCGGGTCCATCGCCTGGATCGATCCCGGCGGGTCGCTGAAGGTCGGGCCGCACAGCGCCGGCGCCTTGCCTGGGCCGGCCGCCTATGGGCGTGGTGGCACGAAGCCGACGGTGACGGACGCGAACGTGGTGCTCGGCTATCTCGACAGCCTGCTGGACGGGCGGCTGCGCATCGACCGGGCGGCCGCGGCGCGCGCCATCCAGGAGCATGTGGCGGGGCCGCTCGGGCTCTCCGTGCAGGAGGCCGCGTCGCGCATCGTCGAGGTGGTGAACGCAAACATGTGCGACGCGCTGCGCATCGTCTCCGTGCAGCGGGGCTACGACCCCCGCGAATTCGCGCTGATGGCCTTCGGCGGCGCCGGCCCCGTGCATGCCGCGGCGCTGGCCGCGGAGCTGGCGGTGCCGGAGGTGATCGTGCCGCCGGCGCCCGGCGCCTTCTCCGCCCTTGGGCTGGTGGCGACGGACCTGCGCCGCGATTTCTCCCGCACCCTCTATGCGTCGCTCGACGGCGTTGACCCGGCGCGCATCGCGGAGGTGCTGGCGGCCATGGAGGCGGAGGGCATGGCGATGCTGGCCGCCGCCGGGGTACCGCCCGAGCGCCGCGCGCTGCTGCGCCAGGCCGATTGCCGCTATCGCCGCCAGGCCTACGAACTCACGGTGGCGATGCAGGACGGGCCGGTCACCGCCGCGATGCTGGCGGCGCTGGCGGAGGCCTTCCACGCCAAGCACGAACTCACCTACGGTCATGCGAACCGCAAAGAAGCTGTGCAACTCGTGAACCTGCGCCTGACCGCGCTGGGGCGGCAGCCGGCGCTCGCGCTCGCCGCGCCCCACCGGCCGGACCAGGCGCGCGAAAGCAGCCGGGAGGTCTGGTTCCCTGGTGGCGCGCGGCCCTGCCCCGTGCTCTGGCGCGAGGGCATAGCGCCGGGCGCGGCGGTGACAGGCCCCGCAGTGATCGAGGCGCTGGATTCCACCACTGTCCTGCCGCCGGGCTGGACGGCGCGGGTGGATGCCCAGGGTTTTCTCCGCATGAGCCGGGGTTGAGCACCATGACGAACCCGCTGCACGGCATCGATCCCGCCCGCTTCGAGGTGGTGAAGAACGCCCTCATCTCCGCCGCCGAGGAGATGAAGATCGTCCTCGCCAAGACCGCCTATTCGCCGCTGCTGAAGGTCGCGGGCGACTATTCCTGCGGCATCTTCTCGGCGCGCGGCGAGATGGTGGCGCAGGGGCCGGACCTGCCGATCCATCTTGGCTCCATGCCCGATGCGGTGCGCACCATCGCCGAGACCTTCCCCGACGCGGCGGAGGGCGACGTCTTCATCCACAACGACCCCTATCGCGGCGGCTCGCACCTGCCCGACGTGAACGTGGTGATGCCGGCCTTCCATGACGGGAAGCTGCTCGGCTTCGGCTGCGTGCGTGCGCACTGGCCGGATATCGGCAGCGCCACGCCCGGCAGCTACGGCGCGGTGACGGAGATCTTCGGCGAGGGGCTGCGCCTGCCGCCCATTCGCCTCTACCGCGACGGCAAGCCGGTTCCGGATGTCGAGGCGATCATTCTCGCCAATGTGCGGACGCCGGCGGAGCGCCTGGGCGATCTCCGCGCCCAGGTCGCCGCCAACCGCCGCGCGGCGGAGCGGATGGCGGGTCTCGCCGCGAAATACGGCACGGACGAGCTGCTGCGCATCATGGATGCTGTCCTCGACTACTCCGAGGCGATGATGCGCCAGGCGCTGCAGACCCTGCCCGATGGCGACGCCGCCTTCGAGGACATCTTCGACGGCGACGGCATCATCGAGCAGGGCGATACCGAGGACCGCACCTTCAAGGTCCGCATCGCGCTGAAGAAGCGGGGCGATGCGATCGCCGCCGATTTCGCCGGTAGCGACCCGGCGGTGTCCGGCCCGATGAACGCGCCGCTGAGCGTCACCGCCTCCGGCGTCTATTGCGCGCTGAAGATGGTGGTGGATCCGCAGAGCCTGATCCCGCCCAACAGCGGCTGCTGGCGCGCGGTGACGGTCACGGCCCCGCCGGGCTGCGTGGCCAACGCGCAGGAACCCTCGCCCGTGGTCTATGCCAACCACGAGATGTCGCACCGCATCGCCGACATGACCTTCGCGGCCATGGCGCAGATCGCGCCGGACCGGGTGATGGCGGGCTCCCAGGGCACCAGCGCGGTGACCACCTTCGGCGGCGTCGACTACCGCTCGGGCGAGCGCTTCGTCAGCTACGAGAGCACGAAGGGCGGCTATGGCGCGCGGCCGATGAAGGACGGCATCAATGCCGTCTCCTCCACCGTCAGCAACATGCTCAACACCCCGATCGAGGTGCTGGAGATGAGCTTCCCGCTGCGCGTCGAGGAGTATTCCGTGGTGCCGGACAGCGGCGGCGCCGGCACCTTCCGCGGCGGCTGCGGCGTGCGCCGGGCCTGGCGCATCCTTGAACGCGATCTGCGCGCCTCCACCTGCTTCGAGCGAACGGTGACGCCGCCCTTCGGCCTTCAAGGTGGCGGGCCCGGCGGCAATGCGAAGCTGTCGATGCGGCTGCCGGACGGGACGACGCAGCGGGTGCCCGGCAAGGGTGCCTATACCGCGCCGGCGGGCGCGGTGGTGACG
>JAIYAI010000562.1 GCA_027489135.1 Acetobacteraceae bacterium | reverse complement strand
GCCTCCATGCGCGCCCGCGGCGCGGTGGGCGAGGTGCCGCGCCAGGCGACGAAGCCCGATCCGGGCTGGTCCTCCCGCGTGAAGGCCTTCGCGCGGGTGACGCTGACCGAAGAGGAGCAGTCCCGATGGCTGTGAGCGTTGCCCCGGTTCCCGACCGCGCCGTCTTCTGGTTCGGCTGCAATCTCGTCCGTCACGGCGAAGTGATCCGCAGCACCGCCCGCCTGCTCGAAGCGGTCGGCGTCGAGGCGGAGACCGCCGGCGGCCCCTCCCACTGCTGCGGCGCGACGCAGGAGGCGAGCGCGCGCATCACGGAAGGGATGGGCAGGCGCACGGTCGAAAGCTTCAATCAGACCGGCGCGCCGCAGGTCATCACCTGGTGTCCCTCCTGCCACATGAACATGCAGGACGTGATGGCGCCGGTGACGCCCGCGAACTTCGAGACGCAGCACGTCACGCAGGTGCTGCATGCGCGGCGCGACCGGCTGCGCGCTCTGCTGGTGCGGCCGGTCCAGGCGCGGGTGCTCCTGCACCGGCATCTCGGCTTTCAGCCGCGTGTGCCGGTCAACGACCTCGTCGCGGATCTCCTCGCGCTGATCCCGGGGCTCGAGCTTGTCGATCATCCGCTCGCGGTGCCGGGGCACATGTGCTCCTCGCTCGGCGGCGTGCCGGGCGCGCTCAAGGCGGCGCAGCAGGCCACGCTGGACGCGATGCAGGCCACGGGGGCCGACACGCTGGCGACGATCTTCCACTCCTGCCACCGCGAGAGCGTGACCCTGGAACGCGGCCGCCCCTGGCTGCGCGTGGCGAACTGGATCCACCTGCTGGCCGAGAGCGCCGGCTGGGAGGCGGAGGACGGCTACAAGGCGCTGCGCAACGCCGAGGACCCGCGCACCGCGCTGGGCGAGGCCGGACTCGCCGCCGCCGGGGAGACGGTGTTCGAGCGGCTGATGGAGCCCGAGCTGCGCAAGGCGCCGCCGCTTTAAGGCGCCCAGGGCTTCCCCCATCTGTCGCGGTGCGCCGCCTCCGCCAGCGGCTTGCGTGACAGCGGCCCGGGCTTGCCCACGGGCCAGCCCACCGGCATCAGCGCGAAGGTGTCGACCGCCGTGGGGATACCGAGCAGTGCCTTCATCTCCGCCTCCAGCCGCAGGTGGTTCGTGGTGATCACCGTGCCGAGGCCGAGCGCGCGGCAGGCAAGGACGATGTTCTGCACCGCCGGATAGATGCTCGCGCCGCGGATGCGGTCGAGATAGGTCATCTCGTCGGCGAGGCTCACCTCCGGCGGGAAGCGGTCCGCCGGCGGCAGGTCGCGGGGCTGCAGGCAGGGCAGGATCAGCACCGGCGCTTCCCCCATGTGGGCGTAGAGATGCGCGCCGGCGACCAGCATGCCGTGCCACTGCCTGTCGGTCAGGTGCGGCGGCCGGTCACGCGCGGCGTAGACCTTCGCCGCGACGTCCGACGCACGGCGATAGAGCGCGCCGACCTCCCGCCGCAGCGCCGCGTCGCGCACCACGACGAAGGCCCAGTTCTGCGCATTGCCGGCCGAGGAGGCGCGGGTCGCCGCGTGCAGCAGCCGCTCCACCAGCGCGTTCGGCACCGGATCGGGCTTCAGCACGCGCAGCGCGCGCGCCGTGTCCATCATCTCGAACAGGCCCGGATCCGGCACGGCGCGCGTCAGCCTTCCACCGAAAGTCCCATCCGATCCACCAGCCCCTGCCAGAAGGCCATGTAGCTGGCGACGTCGGCCTTGAACTCGGCGGGCGGCAGGTACTGCGCGATGGTGTCCATCTCCGCGAGCTTCCGCAGCACCTCGGGGCGGGTCATGGCGCCGTGGAAGGCCTCGACCAGCTTCGCCTGCTCCGGCGCCGGGGTGCGGACGGGGGCGAAGACGCCGACGAAGCCGGACCGCGCCCAGTCGGCGGCGGGATAGCCGAGGGAGACGAAGGTCGGCACCTGCGGCATCGTCGGGATGCCATCGCTGCCCAGCGTCGCCAGCGGGCGCACGCGCCCGGACCGGATGTGGTCGCCCGATCCGGTCATGGAGTGGAAGGCGCAGGCGACGCGGCCGCCGAGCACGTCCTGCAGCATCGGCGCCTCGCCGCGGTAGTGCACCGCGACCATGTCGAGGCGGTTCACGTCCGAGAGGAGCTGCGCGAAGGCATGGCCCGAGCTGCCGGGGGAATAGGTGCCGTAGGGCAGGTGCCTGCCGCGGGCATAGTCGACGAACTCGGCGAGCGTGCGGGGCGGCAGGTCGCCGCGCACGCAGAAGGGCAGCGGCGTCGTGCCCATCTTGCCGATGAAGGCGAAATCCTCGAGCGGCTGGTAGGGCCAGCGCTTCAGCACGACGGGCGTCTGCACGAAGGACGCGATGTGGAAAAGGATGGTGTAGCCGTCGGGGGCGGCGTTCTTCACCGCCTCCGTGCCGACCAGGCCGCCGGCGCCGCCGCGGTTCTCGATGACCACCGGTTGCCCCAGCGTCTGGGCCATGGGCTCGGCGACCAGGCGGGCCCAGATGTCGGTGGCGCCGCCGGCGGGCAGCGGCACGACCATGCGGATGGGGCGGTTGGGGTAGGGGGATTGGGCGAGGGTGGGCGTGGCGAGGAGGCCGGCGGCAAGGGCTGGCAGCGTGCGACGATGGAGCATGGATCGTTTCCCGGACAGGGCTTCCCTGCCGCGCTAGCTACAGCCCCCGCCCCCGCCCGTCACCCGCTCTGGTACAGGTTCAGCGCCTCCGCCATCTCCTGCCATTGCAGCATCAGCCCCTCGACGTAGCGCTGGAATTCCGGCCCGCCGACGAAGTCCACGTTCACGTCCATCGCCGCCAGCCGCGCGCTCATCGCGGGCTCCGTCAGCACCTGGCGGAAGGCGCCGATCAGCCGCGCCTCGATCTCCGGCGGCAGCCGCGGCGGCGCGAAGACGCCGGTGAAGCCGCGGAACTCGAAGCGCTTCGAGTAGCCGAGTTCCCCCATGGTCGGCACGCGCCCGCCGAGCGCCGCCACGCGCTCCGCCCCGCTGCTGGCGAGCGGCCTGAGCCTGCCCTCCCGCACCACGTCGGCGGGCGCGACATGGCCGTGGAAGCCGCCATGGAACTGCCCGCCGAGATTGTCCTGCAGCATCGGTCCCTCGCCACGATAGGCGACATGGGTGACGTCGAGCTTCGCTTCCTCGGCGAAGGCGGCGGAGAAGGCGTGGGAGGTGCTGCCCGCGCCGTAGTTCCCGAAAGAGAGCGGCCGCCCGCGACCCCAGTCCACGAACTGCCGCAGGGTGGTGACGGAAGCCGGCACCGCCGGCCCGACCATGAAGGTGATCGACCCCGTGCCGACGCGGCCGATGAAGGAGAAGTCCTTCACGGGATCGTACGGGAAGCGCCGCAGCACCACCGGCGCCTGGAAGATGGTGGTGATCGTCATCAGCAGCGTGGTGCCGTCCGCCGGCGAGCGCGCTACGTGCTCGGCCGCGATCATGCCGGACCCGCCGCTGCGATTTTCGACGATCACCGTCGCGCCGCCGAGGGCCGCCTGCAGCGGGTCCTGCAGCAGGCGCGCGATGATATCCGTGCCGCCGCCGGCGGGAAAGGCGACGACGATGCGGAGCGGTCGGTCCGGCCATCGCGACTGGCCGAGCGCGGGCAGGGAGACGGGCGCGGCAAGCAGTCCGGCGACGAGGGCGCGTCGGTGCATCACGTGATCCTCCCGTGCGGGCGCCTCTGTGACCGGGCGCACCTGCACGCGAAGACCCTAGTGAATCCCGCCCCTGCGGTTCAACGAAAACCAGTCACCCCGTGCTGTAGAGATCGAGCGCCTCGGCCAGTTCCTGCCATTGCCGCAGCGTCCGTTCGCAACTCGCCCGGAAGGTCGCGGGATCCTCGTAGCCCGGGATGGTGTCGATGGCCTGGAGGCGCGCGATGAACTCCGGCGCCGTCACGATTTTGCGGAAGGCCGGCACCAGCCGGTCCGTCACCTCGGCCGGCGTGCGCACCGGCGCGAAGAGGCCGTTGAAGCCGGAAAAGTCGAAGCGCTTCGAGTAGCCGAGCTCGAGCAGCGTCGGCACGCGATCCGCGAGCGAGGGCACACGGTCCGGCCCGCCCGTCGCCAGCGGGCGCAGGCGCCCGGCCTTGAACATCTCGCCCGCGACGATCGTGCTGTGGAAGCCGCCATGGAACTGGCCCGCCAGGAAGTCCTGCAGCATCGGCGCCTCGCCGCGATAGGCGACTTGCGTGACGTTGAGCTTCGTCTCCTCCGCCAACAGCACGGCGAAGGCGTGGCCCGTCGACCCTGGGCCGTAATTGCCGAAGGCAAGCTGCCGCCCGCGCCCCCAGGCGACGAAATCCGCGAGCGTCTTCACGCTCTCCGGCACGGCGGGGCCGACGGCGAAGGTGATGGCGGTGGTGCCGAGGCGCCCGACGAAGAAGAAGTCCTTGATCGGGTCATAGGGGAACTGCTTCAGCACCACCGGCGCCTGCACCAGCGTGGTGATGTTGTAGAGCAGCGTGTAGCCGTCGGGCGGCGCCTTCGCGACCACGTCGCTGCCGATGAGGCCGGAGGAGCCGCCGCGATTCTCGATGACGAAGGTCTGGCCGAGTTCGCGCGACATCCCCTCGACCACCATGCGTGCCCAGGTGTCGGTGCCGCCGCCGGGCGGGTAGGGCACGACGACGCGGACGGGGCGGTCGGGGTATCTGGCCTGTGCGCGGGCGGTTGCGGGCAGGGCAAGCGCGGCGCCCAGCAGGGCGCGGCGGTCGAGGTGCATGCGGTGGTCCTCCCAGGACGGACGGCCCGCTCTGGCGGCAGGCCCTGACCGTCAGCCTAGGGAGGCACAGGCGCGCGGCGCAACGGAAACCGACAGGTCAGGCCGGGTAGATGAAGCCCAGCACGGGCCAGTTGCTTTGGCCGAAATCGTTGACGCGTGCGTACCAGACGCGCACCAGCGACCAGTCGTTCTCCGGCGAGATGTCCTCCACCGGCTGGTCGCGGGCGACGCGGCCCTTGCCGGCGCCCGATCCCCAGTTGGCGTGATCGACGCGGATCTCCCGCCGCGACACGACGCGCGAGACGACGGAGACATGGCCGGATCGCAGGCGCGCGGTGCGCATGAAGACCAGCACGGCGCCGTTGCGCGGGCTGCGCCCCTTCCGGTAGCGGCCCTCCGCCGCCATCCACCAATCCGCCGCGTCGCCGGCAAGGTCGATGCCGGTGCGGCTGCGGGCATAGGGCACGCAGGACCAGCCCGATCCTTCCTCCCCCGGCACCTGGCGTGTCGCCTGGCGGGCGGGGCGCGAAGAGCCGCAGGCCTGCAGCAGCAGCGCGGGCGCCAGCAGGACGAGCGGCAGCGCCCGGCGTCCCGGCCGCGCAGCCGAATCGGCGCGAAAATCGTCCATCCCCCTGAGATTCCCCCGAATCCCAGGCGGGTATATCGCGCGGGGCGGCCCCGTGTTCAAGCTTCCATGCGAAGAATGCGGCCTTAGGGATTGACTTTCCTGGCGAAGCCGATGATGCGGGCACTTGGGTCCGGTCCCCACGAGTCGGTGTGCCGGCCGCCAGTCCCGCTGCCCAACCCAGTGCCACGGCCAGTCCGCGAGGTCCGATGACGACACACCCCCCCGCGCAGCGCCGGCGCCCCCGCGGCGCCGCTCTGCTCGCCGCCGCCGCGGCCGCCGCCATGGTCCTTGCGCCCACGGCCGAGGCCCTCGCCCGCTGCACCAACGACACCGACCAGGTCGTCTTCGAGATCGAGGCGCTGAAGTCCGAGCTGATGGTGATCGCCACCACCTGCAAGGGCCAGAACGAGGATCGCTACAACGACTTCGTCCGCCGCTACCGCCCCGCGCTGATCGAGAGCAACCGCATGCTCGGGCAGTACTTCCAGCGTACCCGCGGCGGCCAGCGCGCCACCGATGCCTGGATCACCGAGATCGCCAATGCCCGCTCCAACGCGGCGCGGCAGCTCGGCGGAGACTACTGCCAGCGCAACCCGATCCTCTTCACCGAGGTGATGGCGCTGCCGAACGTCACCGACCTGCCCGCCTATGCGGCGACGAAGGATCTCCTCTCCTCCGGCGTCACCGCCTGCCCTGCGGGTGCCGCCCCTGCCGCTGCCTCCAGCCGGACGCCGACCCGCCGATGAGCCACACCCTTCGCCTTCTCGGCGGCCTTGCCCTCCTCGGCACTCTCGGCGCATGCGCCGAGCAGGCCGCTGCGCCCGCCTCCGTGCGCCGGATCTACTACACCGACACCATCGGCAAGGCGGCGGTCTGCACGCCCACGCAGAACGTCTCGCTGACCGCTGGCCAGCAGACGGAAGCGACCATCCGGATGAGCAACGAGGGCGGCTGGTGCGGAATCCGCATCAACCAGTCCGGCCCGAAGCCCTATGACGCGGGCATGCTGGTGCAGCGCCAGCAGCATGGCCGCGTGCTGGTCCGCGCCGTCGGCGACTACACCCAGGTCGACTACTTCCCCGACCGCGGCTTCACCGGGACCGACGCCTTCACCGTGCGTTTCGTGCCGGGCAACCCGGCGCTGAAGGTGACCGTCACCGTGCAGCCCGGCCCCGGCGCCGCCGCCACGCCGGCGGCCGCCCCGGCCGCCGCGGCGACGCGCCGCTGAGCAACAGGGGGGGCGGCCGCGTCGCCCCCCTCACACCACGCGCGGCCCGCGGGCCGCGCGGTGGGGTCACACTACCGCGTCGCTGATCACCTGCGGCACGGGATAGGTCGCCTGGAAGCTGGGGCGCTGCTCCAGCTTCTCGTGCAGTCGGACCAACGCCGGATGGCGCACGGGCCAGTCCAGCTCCGCATAGCGTACCTTCAGATAGGCCAGGACGGTCCCGGCGGCGATCTCCGCCAGGCCGAAGGCGTCGCCGACCAGCCAGCGGTCGCCGCGCGCCGTGGCGAGGCCTTCCAGCGCACGCAGCCCCCCTTCCACCTTGCGCCGCTGCCGGGCCATCCAAGGAGCGGATTGCTGCGCCGGGTCGCGATGGCGTTCCCAGAACAGCAGCACCGTCGCGTCGCAGATGCCGTCGACGATCACCTCGACCTGGCGCGCCTTCAGCGCCGCCTCGGGGTCGGCCGGCAGCAGCGGCGGCGTGGGGTGCTTCACCTCCAGCCATTCCAGGATGTAGCGGCTCTCGTAGATCCCGGTGCCGTCGGGCAGCACCAGCACGGGCAGCTTCTCGAGCGGATTGTAGGCCGGCGTTTCGGTCGTGCCGTCCCAGGGCACCTCCGTGCTGAGCGTGAAGGGGATGCCCTTCTCCGCCAACGCGAGGCGCACCTTGCGGGCGTAGGGGGAGGGGGTGGCGCTGATCAGGCGGTACATGCGGGGTTCCGTTGGTTCGGTCGGTCAGATTCACCGCCAAGGCGCCCCGACGCCAGGCTGAAAAATCCTGGCGCCTTGGCGGTTCGCGCCTACCCGACGTAGGCGCCCGTCGCGCGCACCACGTCGCCCCAGGCCTGCCGCTCGCTCGCCTGCAGCGCGGCGAGTTCCGCCGGCGTCGAGGGCTGCGGCACCGCGCCCTGTTGGCGCACCACCTCGATGAAGGACGGCGCCGTCATCGCCTCCCGCACCGCCGTGTTCAGCCGAGCGATCACCGCGGGCGGCGTGCGCGCCGGTGCGTAGATCGCCTTCCACAGGCCGGAGGTCAGGTCGACGCCATGGTCCTTCACCATCGGTGCGCCCGGGATGATCTCCAGCGGGCGGGAGGCGATGACCGCGACCGCGCGCGTTCTGCCGTCCTTTGTCATGCTCTCCGCCCCGCCCGCCGGCAGGGACATGCAGTCGATCTGCCCAGCCATGATCGCCTGCATCGCCGGCGCCTGGCTGGTGAAGGGCACGTGCAGCATCTCGACGCCGCGGGCGCGCAGGATCCGCTCATGCGCGAGGTGGGAGGTGCTGGCGACGCCCCAGGACGCGAAGCTCAGCTTGCCCGGCTGCGCCTTCGCAGCGGCGATCAGCGCCTCGAAGTCGCGGATGCCGGGCTGGGACGGGCCGACCACGACAGCGAACGGGAAATGCGCGACCAGGCTGATCGGCGCGAAATCCTTGTCCGGATCGTAGAGCTGCGTGCGGTAGGCGATCGGGATGATGGCCTGGGTATCGACGATGCCCATCCACAGCGTGTGGCCATCGGCCGGCGCGCGGGTCGCCGCCTGGGCGCCGACGCCGCCGCCGGCGCCGGCACGGTTCTCGACGACGACGGACTGCCCGAGCACGGGGGTGAGCGCCTGCGCCATGGCGCGGCTGACGATGTCGTTCAGGCCACCCGGCGCGAAGCCGGAGATGATGCGGAGCGTGCGGTCCGGAAAACCGAGCGCGGGCATGGCGAGGGTGCCGGCGGCAAGGCCGCCCAGCAGGGCGCGGCGGGTGAGGCGGGTCATGCGGTCTCTCTCGGGCGAACGAGACCGGCGTCTTCTCCGGCGCGCGTTGTCGGACCACGCATGGGACCGGTCAAGCCGGGGCTTGCCGGCGCACCGCATCCGTTGCACGACAGCGTGCACAGGATGATGGGGACGGTCATGGCGCTGCAGGTGATCGGCCCCGGCTTCGGCCGCACGGGCACCGCCTCGCTGAAGCGGGCGCTGGAGATCCTGGGCTTCGGTCCCTGCCACCACATGGAAGAGGTCTTCCCGCGCCCCGAGCAGGTGGACCACTGGGAGGATCTGGCCGAAGGGCGGCCGGTGGATTGGGACACGGTGTTCGCCGGCTTCACCTCCCAGGTGGACTGGCCAGGCGCGCATGCCTGGCGGCAGCTCGCGGCGCATTATCCGCAGGCGAAGGTGGTCCTGTCGGTCCGCGATCCTGAGGCCTGGTGGCGCAGCTTCTCCGACACGATCGGCAAGGTGCTGGGGGCGCCGCCGCCGCCCGATGCGCCCCCGCATATCCGCCGGATGATCGGCGCGGTCGTGCGGATGGTTCTGGAGCAGAGCTTCGGCGGCGCGGCGGACGACAAGGACCGCGCCATCGCCGCGCTGCGGCGCCGCACCGAGGAGGTGCGGGGCTCGATCCCGTCCGATCGGCTTCTGGTCTTCGACGTGGCGGAAGGCTGGACGCCGCTTTGCGCCTTCCTGGGCGTGCCGATCCCCGAAGGGCCTTTCCCGCGCGTCAACTCCACCCAGGAGTTCTGGGAGATGATGGGCGGCAAGCCACTGCCGCCGCGCTGAGGAGACCCGGGCATGTCGCTGCAGGTGATCGGCCCTGGCTTCGGGCGCACCGGCACCGCCTCCCTCAAGCGGGCGCTGGAATTGCTGGACCTCGCGCCCTGCCACCACATGGAGGAGGTACCGAACCACCCGGAGCAGGTGCCGCACTGGGTGGATTTCTCGTTCGGCCGTCCGGTGGACTGGGACGCGCTCTTCGCCGGCTACCGCGCCCAGGTCGACTGGCCCGGGGCACATGCGTGGCGCCAGCTTGCCGCGCATTTCCCGGAAGCGAAGGTGATCCTCTCCGTGCGCGACGAGGAGGCCTGGTGGAAGAGCTTCTCCGCCACCATCGGCACCTCGCTGCGCCAGCCGCGCGAACCCGGCCTGCCGCCGCACCGAAACGCCATGCGGGACGCGAACGAGCGGATCATCATCGAACAGACCTTCGACGGCCGCGTCGAGGACAAGGACCACTGCATCGCGGCGCTCCGCCGCCGCATCGCCGAGGTGAAGGCGGAGATCGCGCCCGAACGCCTGCTGGTCTACGACGTGCGCGAGGGCTGGGGGCCGCTCTGCGCCTTCCTCGGCGTGAAGGTGCCGGACGGCCCTTTTCCGGCGGTGAACTCGACGGAGCAGTTCTGGGCGCGCAAGGCTGGGACGCCCCTGCCCGCGCGCTGAGTCAGGCGGCGCCGGCCTCGTACCAGCCGCGCGTGCGCCGGACGATGGCCACGACGGACAGCATCACCGGCACCTCCACCAGCACGCCGACGACGGTGGCCAGCGCCGCGCCGGACTGGAAGCCGAACAGCGCGATGGCGGTTGCGACCGCAAGCTCGAAGAAATTGCTCGCGCCGATCAGCGCTGAGGGGCCGGCGACGCACCACGCCACGCCGAGCTTGCGGTTCAGCCAGTACGCGAGCCCCGCATTGAAATAGACCTGGAGGATGATCGGCACCGCGAGCAGCGCGATCACCAGGGGCTGGGCGATGATCTGTTCCCCCTGCAGCCCGAACAGGATCACCAGCGTCGCCAGCAGCGCGACAAGGGAGAAGGGCCCGAGCCGCGCCAGCATGGCGTCCAGCGCCGGCTTGCCCCCCTGTCGCAGCATCGCCGCCCGCCAGGTCTGTGCCACCACCACCGGCACGACGATGTAGAGCACGACGGAGAGCAGCAGCGTGTCCCAGGGCACGATGATCGCCGAGAGCCCCAGCAGCAGCCCGACCAGCGGCGCGAAGGCGACCACCATGATCACATCGTTCAGCGCCACCTGGCTGAGCGTGAAATGCGGCTCCCCCTCCACCAGGTTCGACCAGACGAAGACCATCGCCGTGCAGGGCGCGGCCGCCAGCAGGATCAGGCCGGCGATGTAGCCCTCGATCTGGTCGGCCGGCAGCCAGGGGCGGAACAGCGTGGCGATGAAGATCCAGGCCAGCAGCGCCATGGAGAAGGGCTTCACCAGCCAGTTGATGCCGACCGTCGCGGCGATGCCGCGCCAATGCGCCTTCACCTCCCCCAGCGCGCCGAGGTCGATCTTCAGCAGCATCGGGATGATCATCAGCCAGACCAGGATGGCGACCGGCAGGTTCACCTCGGCGACCGTCGCGGCGCCGATGGCCTGGAACAGCCCGGGCACGAGGCGCCCGAGCAGGATGCCCGCGACGATGCAGAGCGCGACCCAGAGGGTGAGCCAGCGCTCGAAGAGCCCCATGGCCGGCGGGGCCGGGGCGGCGACGGCCTGGCTCATACGGGGCGGCGGTGGTGCGCGTGGGTCGGACGGGGGCAACCGGTCATGCGACGGCGTCCGTCTTCGCCCGACAACCGGCCGCGGCTTCGACCTTCACCGGCGCGCAGCAGGAGGCCGTCTCCACCTTCACCGGCGCGGGGGCGCAGCAGGACGCCGCCTCCACCTTCACCGGAGCGGGGGCGGAGCAGGACGACGCCTCCACCTTCACTGGCGCGGGCGCGCAGCAGGAGGACGCCTCGACCGTCACCGGTGCGGGCGCGCAGCAGGAGGACGCCGCGGCAGGCGCCGGCGCGCAGCAGCCCGCGGCCGCCTCCACGCCGCGCACCATCGGCGGCGCGCTGCATACCCCCGTCTCCGGCAGGTCCAGTTCCACCCGCGCTGCCGCGGCATGGTCGCCCGCCAGCGCCGCGGCGATGGAGCGCACCTGCTCATGCCCCGTCGCCAGCAGGAAGGTCGGCGCGCGGCCATAGCTCTTCATGCCGGCGATGAAGAAATCGGCCTCCGGATGCGCAAGCTCCCGGGCGCCATGCGGCCTGACCGTGCCGCAGCTGTGCAGGTTGGGGTCGATCATCTCGCCGATCCCGGCCGCGCATTCCTGCCAGGGGTCGAGCGCCAGCCGGACCTCCCGCAGCATGCCGAGATCGGGGCGGAAGCCGGTGGCGACGATCATCTCGTCCGCCTGCACGCTCACGGGGCGGCCATCCTGCTCGCCCAGGATGCGCAGGGCATGCGCGTCGCCGCGGCGGATCTCGCCGACGCGGAACGAAGCCAGCACCTCGACCGCGCCGCTCTCCACCAGGGCCCGCGTCTCGATCCCGAGGGCGCCGCGCGCCGGCAGCCCGTCCGCTGCCTCGCCACCGAAGGCGGCCTCGATGCGCGCCTTGCGGGTGATCCAGAGGATGCGCGTCTCCGGCCCCGTCGCCGCGCGCAGGGCCGCCAGTTCCAGCAGCGCGTTCAGCGCCGAATGCCCGGCACCGACCACCGCCGTCACCCGGCCCAGGTAGCGGTCGCGCTCCACGCCCAGCACGTCGGGGATGCCGCTGCGGATATGCGGCGCCGCCACGCTCTCGCCCAGCGCCGGCAGCCCATCGGCGCCGGCCGGGTTGGGCTGGCCCCAGGTGCCGGAGCAGTCGATCACCGCCCGCGCCTCGATCGTGCGCTCGGCGCCGTCGGGGCCGTTGACGCGCAGCACGAAGGGCAGCCCCTCCCGCCCAGCGGTGCGCAGCTTGTCGCAGCCCTTGCGGGTCACTGCGCCGACACGCGTGCCAGTCCGCAGATGCGGGGCGATGGCCGGGTGCGCGGCCAGCGGCGCCAGGTAGCGATCCACCAGGTCGGCCCCGGTCGGGATCGCTTCTGCCGGCGGATGCGTCCAGCCCGCCGCCTCCAGCAGGGACCGCGCCGCGCCGTCCACGCAGTAGCGCCAGGGCGTGAACATCCGCACATGGCCCCATTGCCGCACGGCATGCCCGGCGGTGGGCCCCGCCTCCAGCACCAGGGGCGTGATGCCGCGGGCCAGCAGCTGCGCCGCCGCGGCGAGGCCGACGGGGCCGGCGCCGATGACGGCGACGGGAAGCGATGCGGCGCTCATGACGCGGCCTTTCTTTCGATCTCTGTGGGGGTGCAGCAGAGCGGCGCGGCCACCTGGCCACCGCCGCAGCAATTCTCGGTCAGGAAGCCGAGCAGGTCGTTCATGCCGGCGAAGTCGGTCGCGTAGATCACCTGACGCGACAGGCGTCGCTGGGTCAGTAGCCCCGCCCTGTGCAGATGCTGGACGTGAAAGGTCAGCGAGGAGGCCGGCAGGCCGAGCCGTTCGGCGATGGCGCCGGCCGGCAGGCCCGTCGGCCCCGCCTCCACCAGCAGGCGGAAGACCGCAAGCCGTGTCTCATGTGCCAAAGCGGCGAGGGCCTGGACGGCCCGGTGCGGGTCCATGCGTCGATGATCCTTCGAGGATTATCGAAGCATGGGTCACGCCCCTGGTCAACGACATTTCGAGAAATACGGAAATCAGTCGGCCGCCGCGGCGGCGTGCTCCATTGCCACCACCCGGTTCCGTCCCTCCGCCTTGGCGCGGTAGAGCGCCGCATCGGCGCGGCCGATCCAGTCCGTCAGCCGCTCCCCGGGCTCGTAGACGGCGACGCCGATGGAGACGGTGACGGTGCCGATCGCCTCCTGGGTGTCGCGCAGCACAAGCCGCTGTGCCTCGAGGTCGGCGCGGATGGCATCGCCGATCGCCACCGCCTCCGCCAGCCGCGTTCCCGACAGCAGGAAGACGAACTCCTCGCCGCCGAAGCGGGCGGGCCGGTCCTCCGCCCGCGCGCGATGGGCCAGGCGCCGCGCGACAAGCTGCAGCACGGCATCGCCGACGACGTGCCCCCAGGTGTCGTTGACCGCCTTGAAGTGGTCGATGTCGATGACGAGCAGGGCGAGCGGCGCGCCGCTGTTCATCGCCTCCCCGGCCAGACTGCGGATCGCCTGGTCGAAGGCGCGGCGGTTCATCAGCCCGGTCAGCACATCGATCGTCGCCTCCCGGCGCGCTTCCTCGAGCTGCTTCTCGAGGCAGCTCATCTGCCGGCTGGATTCCTCCAGCCGCCGGCCGAGCCGCTCGTTGCGGGCGGCCAGGGCGCGGGTCTCGGCGAGCAGCCGGGCGATGAGGTCGGGCAGGTCGGCCTGCCCGCCCTGCACCTCCACCGCCACGGCGTCGAGCGTGGCGCTGTAGCGCGCGGCGTCGGAGCCGGCGCCGGCGAGCAGCCCGGTCAGGGACTGCAGGGTTTCCTGCACGCGGCGCGCGGCTTCCCGCAGGGTCCGGTCCTCGGCCGCCGCGGAGAAGAACGTGTCGTGCAGCTCGGCCATGAGCTGTTCGTCGACGGCGCGGCCGTTGGAGATGACGATGTCGAGCGCGCGGCGCAGCGCCAGGTTGCGCCGCGCGTGATAGGCGTACCAGATCGCGTAGTGCGGCGGCGTCGGCGCAAGGCCGAAGCGCGTGATGGATTCGATCGCGTCGCGGCAGCGCGCGAGGGCGTATTCCTGGTTGTCGTCGAGCATCCACCGCGCCTGTCGCCGCGCGGCCCGCAAGGGTAGCGGTGCCGCGGGGCCTTGCGACCCGGGGGCAGCATCGGCCAGCCGAGTAAAGGGAGGGTGGACGCAGGGTGATTCGCGCCACACCGCAACGATTTACTGTGTCGGCCTAATAAAGTGCTCGCGGAACTACGGGCAATACTACGCCGCCTGGCGCACCGACGGCACCCGCCGCATCGCCCCGCCCGGCACCGCGCCGGTGATGCCGGCGGCGAGGTCGGCGGCGACCAGCAGCTTCGGGAAGTCGACGCCCGTGGCGACGCCCATGCGCTGGAACAGCCAGACCACGTCCTCCATCGCCACGTTGCCCGTGGCGCCCGGCGCGAAGGGGCAGCCGCCGATACCGCCCGAGGCGGCGTCGAAGATGCGGCAGCCGGCGTCCCAGGCCGCGGCGACGTTGGCGACGCCCATGCCGTAGGTGTCGTGGCCGTGATAGGCGAAGCGCCTGCCCCAGGCCTTGTGCGCCGCCTCGAAGACCCGACGCACCTGGTCGGGCGATGCGTTCCCCGTGGTGTCGGCCAGCGCGATCTCCATCTCCGGATCCAGCGCCACGACCCGCTCGATGAAGTCGAGCGCATCGCGCTCCGGCACCACGCCCTCGAAGGGGCAATGGAAGGTGCAGGAGAGGTTGAAGCGGATCTTCACCGACTTAGGCGTGTCGCGG
>JAIYAI010000341.1 GCA_027489135.1 Acetobacteraceae bacterium | reverse complement strand
GGAAGGCCTGCGTCGCCTCGGCCAGCCTGCCCTCGGGCCGGATCGCCCGGGCCGGGAAGCGCAGGCCGCTGCGCGCCGCCGCGTCGGACAGCGCGCCATAAACGCCGTCGTTGACGTGGAGCGCATCGCCGCGCCGCGCCTGGACCTGCACCACCACCGAGGTGCCATCGGCCACCAGCGCCCGCCCCGGCTCCGCCCAGAGCAGGGCGCCGCCGAGGCCGACCTCCTCCGCCGCGCCCTCGATCTCCGCCAGGATCGCGCCGAGCGGCGGCGGGACCATGCCGGGGTATTCGGCCGGGAAGCCGCCGCCGACATCGAGCACCTCCACCGCCACGCCGGCGTCGCGCACCACGCGTCCCGCCAGCGCGATGGCGCGGCGCCAGGCCAGCGGCTCCAGGCACTGGCTGCCGACGTGGAAGGTGATGCCGAGCCGCGCCGCATGCGGCCGCGCGGCGCGCAGCAGGGCGGCGGCCTCCTCCTCCATCGCGCCGAACTTGCCGGAGAGGTCATGCGCGGCCTCCCCCTTCGGCAGGGCAAGCCGCAGCATCAGGCCGAGGCCCTCGCCCCCGCCCGTCTCGTGCAGGATCTTCGCCAGCTCTTCCGCGCTGTCGAAGGCGAAGTCGCGCACGCCATGCAGGAACCAAGCGGTGCGGATGGCGCCGCGGGCCTTGACCGGGTGCATGAAGTGGATCGCCGCATCCGGGAACAGCCCGCGCACCAGCGCGACCTCGGCTGCCGAGGCGCAGTCGAAGTGCCGCACGCCGCCCCGCCAGAGCGCGCGCAGCACCGCGGGATCCGGGTTGCACTTCACCGCGTAGAGCACGGCGCCGGGAAAGGCCTGCACGAAGCGCGCGCCGGCGGCTGCGATGGCGTCGGGGCGGATGCAGACCATCGGCACCTCCGGCCGCTCCACGGCGACGAGATCGGCAACGGCCGGCAGGGTCAGGCGCGCGTCGGCGCGCGCAGCGAGAAGCTGGGTCATCGGGACACCCCCCGTTTGAGCAGAAGGAGGACGCGTCCCGTCGTGGCCGGCAGGGGCCGGCACGTGCGCTGGCGTCGAGCGGACGGGGATATGGTGGGTTCCGGCGGGGAATTCCAGTGAAATTTCCCGCTGTGCTACGGAAGTTCCGGCCGGATCTCCGGCTGTCACACGGCGTTACAGGAAATTCAGCGCGCCGAAGCGCCCAGCAGGCAGAGATATTCCCAGGCCATGGTCGCCGCCGCCAGCGCGGTGATCTCCGAGACGTCGTGCGCCGGCGCCACCTCCACCACGTCCATCCCCCGCCAGTCCAGCCCACCCAGTCGCCGCAGGATCGCCTGCGCCTGCCAGGATGCGAGGCCGCCGATCTCTGGCGTGCCGGTGCCGGGCGCGAAGGCGGGATCGAGCACGTCGATGTCGAAGGACAGATAGGCGGGCGCCTCGCCCAGCACCGCGCGCACGCGGGCGGCGATGGCGGCGGGGCCCATCTCCTGCGCGTCCTGTCCCGTGATGACGGTGACGCCGCGCGAGGGCGCCCAGTCCGCGGTGGCGGTATCGACCGGCGAGCGCAGACCGACCTGGATCATGCGGCGCGGATCGACGAGGCCTTCCTCGATCGCACGGAAGAAGACGCTGCCATGCGCCAGGGGCTGGCCGAAATTCTCGGCCCAGGTATCGCAATGCGCGTCCATGTGCAGCAGGCCGAGCGGCGTGCCGAGGCGCTTCCGCAGCGCCCGCAGCAGCGGCAGGGTGATCAGGTGCTCGCCGCCAAGCGTGACCAGGTGGCTGTGCTGTGCCGCCGCGCGCTCGATCAGCGCCAGGCTTGCGGCGATGTCGCCGAGCGCGATGGCGGCGTCGCCGATATCGGCGATCGCCATCTCCGCCACGGGGTCGATGCGGTGCAGCGGATGCGCGCCGTCAGTCAGCATGCGGCTGGCGCGGCGGATGGCGGCCGGCCCCTCGCGGGTGCCGGCCCGGTTGGTCGTGCCGAGGTCGAGCGGCACGCCCATCACCTGGTAGTCGGCGGCGTCCCTGGCGCCCAGCCCGAGGAAGCCCGCGGGCGTGGCGAAGGTCGGGACTCCCGCCATGGGTTCACTTCACCGAGGAGAAGGCCGTCGGCGCAAGGAACATGTTCTCCACCTTGGCGACGATCTGGCCCGATTCCTCGGTCTTCGCGCGCGCCGTCAGCCATTCCTGGTCCGTGGCGAACTTGTTCCACTTCTGCTCGCGGTCGGCCATGCTGTCCCAGGCGAGCAGGTAGTACAGGGTCTGGCTGTTCGGCCCGACCAGCGTGGTCCAGAAGCCAGCCTGCTTGATGCCGTGCTTCTCCCACAGCTTCAGCGTGATGGTGTTGAAGCGATCGAGCAGCGCGGGCAGACGGCCCGGCACGCATTCGTAGATCCGCATCTCGTAGATCATGGGTCCCTCCCTCTCTGGGCGGGTGGATGCTAGACCAGCCGCATGCGGGCGGAAACGCCCCAGGCAACGGGAGGGATGCGCATGGCATCCGACGTCCAGGAGATCGCCGGCCACCACGCCGTGGCGCCGGGCACGGACCTCGTCGAATACTACTATGCCCGCGGCTGGACCGATGGCCTGCCCGTGGTGCCGCCGACGCCGGAGAAGGTGGCCGCCTTCGTCGATGCGCTGGGCGGAGAACCCGACCTGGTCGAGGGCAAGGTCGCGCCGCGCTGGGGCCTGCTGACGCGCGAGGTGCTGGCGATCAACGCGGTGATGGCAGGCTGCCTGCCAGCCTATGCGCCGGTGCTGCGCGCCGCCCTGCACGCGTTGATGGACCAGGCCTTCAACCTGAACGGCGTCCAGGCGACGACGCATATGGCGGCGCCCCTTGTCATCGTGAACGGCCCCATCGCGCGGGCGATCGGGATGAATGGCGGAGCCTCCGCCTTCGGGCCGGGCAACCGCGCCAATGCCACCGTCGGCCGCGCGGTGCGCCTGGTGCTGCTGAACGTGGGCGGGGCGCATCCGCCGGACCTCGACAAGTGCACGCTGGGGAACCCGGCGAAGTACAGCTACGCCATCTGCGAGAACGAGGCCGACAGCCCCTTCGCGCCCTACCACGTGGAACAGGGCTGGAAGCCGGAGGACAGCACCGTCTTCGCCATGGCCGCGGAGGCGCCGCACAGCGTCACCGACCACCAGTGCAACGACCCCGAGGGGATCCTGGACACGATCTGCTCCGCCATGAGCACCATCGCGTCGAACAACGCGGTGCTGTCCGGGCATTGCGCGGTGGCGCTGGGCCTCGAGCATGCGCGGGACATCGCCAAGCATGGCTGGACCCGCAGCGACATCCGGCATTACCTGTGGATGCACAGCGGCAACGCCTTCCGGCTGATCACGCGCGATCATCGCTACGGCAAGGTGTACAACCGCAACCTGCCGAAATGGTACAAGCGGGACCCGGATAGCCGTATCCCGATCGTGCCCTCGCCCGACAACATCCATCTCTTCGTGGTGGGCGGCGATGCGGGGCGGTTCAGCGCCTTCATCCCGGGCTGGGGGCACATGAACACGCCGGTGATGAAGCCGGTCTTCGCGGATACGGCCCTGCCCGAGGGGCCGGACTGCGTCGGCGGCGTCTGCGCGATCTGAGTTGTCTCCCTCCCCCCTCTGGCGGGGGAGGGTCGGGGAGGGGGGTGGGCCGCGCCCCCGCTTCCAAGCCACCCCTACTCAACCCTCCCCCCCTGGCGGGGGAGGTCGCTCCTCAAGGACCCAGCCCATGCTCCAGAAGGTGGACGACACCAGCGCCTTCGTCTTCGACCCGCGCGGGCGGCTGGAAAGCAGCGAGACGCCGCTGGCGCCGCGGCCCACCGCGCTGGCGGGGCTGCGCCTCGGCGTGCTCGACAACAGCAAGTGGAACGCGAACAAGCTGCTGCGCGGCGCGGCGGCGGCACTGGGCGAACAGGTCGAATTCGCCGCGGTCACCTACTACGTGAAGCACAGCTTCTCGAAGGATGCCGACCCGGCGCTGATCGCGCGCATCGCGGCGGAATGCGACATCGTGCTGACCGCGATCGGCGATTGCGGGTCCTGCTGCTCCTGCTGCGTGCGCGACAGCATCGCGCTCGAACGGCTGGGCCGCCCCGCCGCCTGCATCATCACGACGGAATTCGTGCAGGAGACGAAGCTCACCCGCGCCGCCATCGGCATGCCAGGCCTGCTGCCGGTGGTGATCGACCATCCGGTCAGTTCGATCACCGCGCAGGAAGTCGCCGCCCGCGTCGCGCAGATCGTGGTGCAGGCGCAGGCGGTGTGGCTGGGGCGCGCGGCGTGACCGATCTCTGGCGCCTCTCCGCCACCGAGGCGGTCGGGCTGCTGCGCGCCGGCAAGGTCTCCCCGCTCGAGATGGTGGAAGCCGCCGCCGCGCGCATCGCGGCGGTCGAACCGCGCATCAACGCGCTGCCGATCCGCTTCCTCGACACCGCCCGGGCGGAGGCCAGGCGATACCCCGCCCGCCACGACCGCGCCGAGGACCCCCGCTGGCTCGGCGGCCTGCCGGTCGCGGTGAAGGACTACAACCATGTCGGCGGCCAGCGCACCACCGCAGGGTCGCCGATCTATGCCCATTTCATCGCGCCCGGGGACGACCTGACCGTCGCCACCATGCGGGCCAACGGCGCGATCCCGGTGGCGAAGTCCAACGTGCCGGAATTCGCCGGCGCGCATACCTTCAACACGGTCTTCGGCGCCACGCGGAACCCGTGGAACACGTCGCGCTCCGCCGGCGGCTCCTCGGGCGGCGCGGCGGCGTCTCTGGCGGCGGGGGAGGTCTGGCTGGCCAACGGCTCCTGCCTCGGCGGATCGCTGCGCATCCCGGCCAGCTTCTGCGGCATCGTCGGGCTGCGCCCTTCGCCGGGCCGCGTGCCGCGCGGTGACGGGCTGCCGGCCTTCGACCATCTCTGGGTGGAAGGACCGATGGCGCGCAGCGTGCCGGACCTGGCGCTCTTCCTCGACGCCATGGCGGTGGAGACCAGGCTCGACCCGCTGTCGCTGCCCGCGCCCGCCGTGCCCTACGTCCATGCGCTCCGTGATGCGCGGCCGCCGCGACGCATCGGCTTCAGCTCCGACCTCGGCATCATCCGCGCCGACCCGGAGGTGGTGGCGCTCTGCCGCGCCGGTGCCGCGCGCTTCGCCGAGATGGGCGCTGTGGTGGAGGAGGCGGCGCCCGATTTCTCCGGCGCCATCGAGGCCTTCCAGACCTTGCGCGCCGTGATGTTCGCCGCCGTGCGCGGGCCGCTGCTGGCGGATCACCGCGACCGCATCGCGCCCGAGATCCTCTGGAACATCGAGAAGGGGCTGCACGCGACGGGCGAGGAGGTGATCCGCGCGGAGCAGTTGCGCCACGCGCTGTTCCACCGCGTCGCCGCCTTCTTCGAAACGCACGACCTCCTGGCGCTGCCGACCGTCGCCGTACCGCCCTTCGCGGTGGAGGCGCGCTATCCGGAGGAGATCGGCGGCGTGAAGGCCACCAGCTACATCGACTGGATGGCGCTGACCTTCGCGCTGACCCTGACCTCCTGCCCCTGCCTGTCGTTGCCGTGCGGCTTCACGCGGGACGGGCTGCCGGTCGGGCTGCAGCTCGTGGCGCGGCCGCATGACGAGACGGGGCTGCTGGGGGCGGCGATGTTCCTGGAACAGGCGCTGGGGCTTGCGGGGCAGGTGCCGCCGGACCCGACGGCATGATGGGACGGGGGGGCTGATGCGCGCCGCGATCCGCGACACCGCGATCTTCTTCGACATCGAAGGCTGTGGCCTCGTCCCCGATGGGCCGGTGATGCGCGAGCGCCCCGTCGCCTTCGTCATCCATGGCGGGCCGGGCGGCGACCATTCCGGTTTCAAGCCCGGCTACACGCCGCTGACCGAGGCGATGCAGGTCGTCTATTTCGACCACCGCGGCCAAGGGCGTTCGGATCGCGGCGATCCCGCGCGCTGGACCCTCGACGAGAATGTCGAGGACATGGAGGCGCTGCGCCGGCATCTCGGCCTCGGGAAGATCGTCTCCATCGGCACCAGCTATGGCGGCATGGTCGCGCAGGCGCATGCGGCGCGGTACCCGGACAGCGTCTCGCACCTGGTGCTGCTGGTCACCGCGTCGCATGGCGGCTTCATCCCGAAGGCGGAGGCCTTCGTCGAAGCGCACGGAACCGCGGAGCAGAAGGCCGTCTGCGCCACGCTCTGGGCGGGCGGCTTCCGGACGGAGGCCGAGCTCAAGCGCTACTACGCCGCGATGGGCCCGCTCTATGCGCGCCGCCACGATGCGGCAAAGGCGGCAGATGGCCAGGCGCGCACCATCCATTCGCCCGAAGCGCTGAATCGCGCCTTCGGCCCGGACGGCTTCCTCCGCCGCTTCGACCTGCGCTCCGAATTGCCGCGCATCACCGCGCCGACGCTGGTCATTTCCGGCGCGCATGACTGGATCTGCCCGCCCGAGTTCGGGGAGGAGATCCACCGCCTCATCCCCGGCTCCCGCTACGTGCTGTTCGAGGACAGCAGCCACGCCCTGCGCATCGACGAACCGGATCGCCTGGTCGCGGAGATCCTGCGCTTCGTCGTCGGGTGACGACGCAGTGCTGCCGTGCGCTCAGCCCAGGATCGGACCCGGGAGTGCCGCGATCTCGCGAATCAGCTTCCGCTTCACCGCCTGGCCGAAGCTGTTGAAGTCCTCCGCCACGATCACGAAGGCGCCGTTCCCGCCGACCACGCTGTCGCGGTAGTACTCGTCCAGCGGAACGGGGGGCATGCGGCCGAAGGTCGGCCGGTCGTGCACGATGGGCAGGCCGTTGATGGTGATGCCGTCGGCCACCGCGCGGTCGCGCGCCGCCTCCACCGGGCCGCCCGAGTTGTTCACGCCGTCGCCCGAGACGTCGATCACCTTGCGCGTGCCCTCAAAGGGCGCGTCTGC
>JAIYAI010000812.1 GCA_027489135.1 Acetobacteraceae bacterium | reverse complement strand
GCCCCGGACAGCAGCTGGTCCAGCATCTCATCAGGGATCCGAGGCGGTTTGCGTCGGGCCATGGGGGAGCTCCTTCTTTCCCATCATGACCGACCACACACGAAATTCCCGACAGTCCCCGGTACTCCGCCGCACGACCGGATCGGCGACATCTTCGCGGCACTGGATTCGGCGCAGTTTCAGCGCTGCTTCGTCGCCTGGGTCGCTGCGGTGACGGGCATGCCCGCCGCGGTGATCGCCATAGACGGCAAGACTGCGCACCGATCTGGCAGCAAGAGCGGCGATCAGGCGCCAATCCACATGGTTTCCGCTTTCGCCGCCCGCCAGCGCCTCGTGCTCGGCCAGGTCAAGGTCGCGGACAAATCCAACGAGATCCTGGCGATCCCCAAGTTGCTGACCATGCTGGCCATCGAGGGCGCGATCGTGACGATCGACGCCATGGGCTGTCAGCGCGAGATCGCCCGCACGATACGCGACGGCAAGGCCGACTACGTGCTGGCCCTGAAGGGCAACCAGGGCTCGCTGCGCGCCGACGTCGAGATGTTCGCCGCAGAGCAAAAAGGCGCGCGGCTTTGCCGACACAGAGGTCAGCCACGACACCACCGTGGATGGCGACCAGGGCCGGATCGAAACCCGAACCACAACGGTGATCCACGATGTCGCATGGCTGCAGGAGCGACATGACTGGCCGGGTCTGCAGGCCGTCGTCATGGTCGAGAGCAGGCGCGAGAACAACGGCAGACCCGAGCATGAGAGAGGTGGCTCGGTTTCCCGCGACAGCGTTTCGGTTCCGCTAAGTGGATCGCCTGCCGGGTGATAGGCACCTCTTTGCCGATGCTGTGGCGTCACGCAGGGCGGGCGTAGCCCGGCCGGAGGGACGCCACAGCATCTGCGGCTTCGTCATGCTGCCATCCGCTGCGGCAGATGGTCGAGATAGGCCTGCTCCGGCGTCCGCGCCCCCAGGCTCGAATGCGGCCGGCGGGCGTTGTAGAAATCCAGGTACCTGCCCAGCGACGCACGTGCATCGCTCACGCTGTCGTAGGCGCGCAGATAGACCTCCTCGTACTTCACCGTCCGCCACAGCCGCTCGACGAACACGTTGTCCCGCCACGCGCCGCGACCATCCATGCTGATGGCGATCGCCCGCTCCTGCAGCAGTTCCGTGAAGGCCGTGCTGGTGAACTGGCTGCCCTGATCGGTGTTGAAGATCTCCGGCTTGCCGTGCCGCGCCAGGGCCTCATGCACCGCGTCGATGCAGAACTCGGTCTCCAGCGTGATCGACACCCGCCACGCCAGGACCCGTCGGCTGAACCAGTCCACCACTGCGGCCAGATAGACAAAGCCGCGGGCCATCGGAATGTGGGTGATGTCCATCGCCCAGACCTGGTTCGGCCGATCGATCGGCAGCTTGCGTAACAGATAGGGGTAGATCTTGTGGCCTGGCGCGGGCTTGGACGTGCTCGGCTGGCGATACAGCGCCTCAATGCCCATCCGCCGCATCAACGTCGCCACCGCCTGCCGGCCGATCGTCACGCCCTCCAGCCGCAGCATGTCACGCAGCATCCGGCTGCCCGCGAAAGGGTGATCGAGATGCAGCGCGTCGATCCGATGCATGATCGCCAGCCGAACCGGCGGCACCGGCCTGGGCAGCGCGTAGACGCTGCTCCGGCTCAGCCGCAGCAGCTTCGCCTGCCGCGTCAGCGGCAGCACATTGCCGCGGTCGATTATCGCTTTGCGCTCAGCAGGCCGGCCTTGCTGAGCGCGCCGGACAAAAAATCCTTCTCCAGCGTTAGCTCTCCGATCTTCGCATGCAGCGATTTCAGATCGACCACGGGCGCGGCATCGCTTGCCGCAGCGCCGGGGCCGAAAATGCCCGCCGCACCCTCCTGCAACTGGCCCTTCCACGCGGTGATCTGGTGCGGGTGCACGTCAAACAGCTTGGCCAACTCGGCCAGCGTCTTCTCGCCCTTGATCGCCGCCAGCGCCACCTTCGCCTTGAAACCCGGACTGTGGGTCCGTCTCGTACGCTTTGTCATGCTCGCTCCTGATCCGCGCCACCTTCGCCGCTGTCAGGCAGGAAAGCCACTCAACGGCCTATCCGGATTCCCCGAGCCACCTCTCCGCAGAAGAAGTCCGACGCCTCCAATCACCAGCAGGATGATCGCGGCACGTCGGAGTGTCACGGCACCGGCGCCTCGAACCGCACCCTCTCCCCCGCGAAGAAGGCCCTCAGGCTCGCCTCAAGCGCGTCGCGCTGCGCCCGCTGCGCGGTCCGCGCCACCGCCGCCATGTGCGGCGTGATCACCACGTTCTCCAGCACCTTGAGGCGATCCGGCACGTTCGGCTCGTCCTCGTAGACGTCGAGGCCGGCGCCGGCGATCTCCTTTCGCTCCAGCGCGTCGCAGAGCGCGGCCTCGTCCACCAGCACGCCGCGGCCGATGTTCACCAGCACGCCCGAGGGTCCGAGTGCCTTCAGCACCGCGGCATTCACGGCATGGCGGTTCTCGGCGCTCGCGCGTGCCGCCACCACCAGCACATCGGACCACTCGGCCAGCGCCATCAGGCTGTCGAGGTAGCGATAGGGCACGTCGTCGCGACGGCTGCGGTTGTGGTAGCCGATCTCCATCTCGAAGGGCTCCATGCGCGCGGCGATCTTCCGCCCGATGGTGCCCATGCCGTAGATGCCGAGCTTCCCGCCGGACAGCCCCGGGGTCATCTCCATCCGCTCGAGCCCGAGGCTGGTCCAGCCGCCCGCCCTGACCTTGCGGTCGCCCTGCACCATCCGCCGCGCCGCGGCGATCACCAGGCCCACCGCGAATTCCGCGACGGCGGTGGAGTTCGAATCCCCCGCATGGCTCACGACGATGCCGCGCGCCTTGCAGGCCACGCGATCCACGCCCTCATAGCCCGTGCCGTAGCAGCAGATCAGCCGCAGCTTCGGCAGCGCCGCGATCAGCGACGCATCGGTGGACAACCCGCCCAGCGTCACCAGCGCCTCGGCGCCGCGCGCGGCCTCCGGGATCGCCTCGGCGGCGGAGCGCGGCAACGGCCCATGCACCGCGTAGTGCTCGGACAGGCGCGCGATGGAGGAGGCGGGCAGCGGGAAGGCGTGCAGCAGGACGGGTTTGGTCATGCGCGGCAGTGCAGCATGCGGGGGCGCCCCGCTCAAGCCGGGAGGTTGACGCCGCGCGCCCGGGCGGAGAGGCTGCGCGCCACAGGAGGATCGCATGAGTCTCAGCGGCAAGGCCTATATCGTCGGGGCCTTCGAGCACCCGACGCGGAAGGCGGACAACCAGTCCGTCGCCCAGCTCCATGCGGAGGTCGCCTATGGCGCGCTGCAGGATGCGGGGCTGACCAAGGACGATGTCGACGGCTTCTTCTGCACCGGCGCAGCCCCCGGCCTCGGCCCGCTCAACATGGCGGACTACCTCGGCCTGACCAAGCTGCGGCACATGGACAGCACCGATGTCGGCGGCTCCTCCTACGTGCTGCATGTCGGGCATGCGCTGGAAGCCGTGGCGCTCGGCCTCTGCAACGTGGCGCTGGTCACCCTGGCCGGCCGCCCGCGGGCGGAGGCGATGGCGACCGGCACGGCGCCGCGCACCTGGGGTGCCAACGTCCCCGACGACCCCTTCGAGATGCCCTACGGCCGAACTGTTGCCAATGCCTATGCGATGGTCGCACAGCGGCACATGTACGAATTCGGCACGACCAGCGAACAGCTCGCCTGGATCAAGGTTGCGGCCAGCCAGCATGCGCAATGGAACGAGCATGCGATGCTGCGCAAGGTGGTCACGGTGGAGGATGTGGTGAACTCCCCCATGATCTCGGACCCGCTGCATCGGCTGGATTGCTGCGTCATCTCCGATGGCGGCGGCGCGCTGGTGATCACGCGGCCGGAGATCGCGAAGTCGCTCAAGCGGCCCCTGGTGAAGATCAAGGGGCATGGCGAGGCGACGAAGAACCAGAACGCCGGCTACACCGACCTCACCTTCTCGGCCGCCCGCTGGTCCGGTCCGCGCGCCTTCGAGGAAGCGGGGGTGAAGCCGGCGGATATCCAGTACGCATCGATCTACGACAGCTTCACCATCACCGTGCTGGTGCAGCTGGAAGACCTCGGCTTCTGCGAGAAGGGCCAGGGCGGCAAGTTCGTCGCTGACGGCAACCTCATCAGCGGCGTCGGCAAGCTGCCCTTCAACACGGATGGCGGCGGGCTCTGCAACAACCATCCCGCGAACCGTGGCGGCATGACCAAGGTGATCGAGGCCGTGCGGCAGATCCGCGGAGAGGCGCATCCCAAGGTGCAGGTCCCGAACTGCACGCTCGCCCTGGCGCATGGCACGGGCGGGCTGCTCGGCACCCGCCACGGCTCCGCCACCGTCATCCTCGAGCGGGAGTAGGTCGCCCGATCGCCGGAGGGCCACCGGCCCGAAGGCGTGAATCGGCCGACCACCGAAGGAGAATCATCATGCCCACTCCGGCCTCGAACCGCGCCCTGCCCGCCCCGCAGGTCGACCCGACGAACAAGCCCTATTTCGATGCGGCCCGCGAGGGGCGGCTGCTGATCGGGCTCTGCAAGGATACGGGGAAGCATTTCTGGTATCCGCGCGGCGCCTCGCCCTTCACGCTGTCGAACAACGTGGAACTGGTCCCCGCCCAGGGCACCGGCACCGTCTACACCTACACGGTGATGCGGACGAAGGAGCCCTACTGCGTCGCCTATGTCGAACTCGACGAGGGCGTGCGCGTCTTCACCAACATCGTCGACTGCGACCTCGACACGGTGCGGATCGGGATGAAGGTGCGCGTGGTGTTCAAGCCGACGACGGCGGACGGTCCGCCGGCGACGATGTTCGCGCCGGTCTGAAATGCCCGGGGCTGGCTACTCCGCCAGCCCCGCCAGCGCGCCGACGGTGATCGGCTTGTAGGGCGCGCGCGGCCGCGTCAGGCCGGCGGTGCCGGGTGGCAGGCCGCGCGTCTCCTCGATCAGCGCCGCCACGGTCGGGCCGCAGAGCCGGCCCTGGCACGCGCCCATGCCGCAGCGCAGATAGGCCTTCACCTGGTTCGGACCGGTGGCGCCGAGGCGCGCGGCGGCGCGGACCTGGCCCGCCGTCACCTCCTCGCAGCGGCAGGCGATGGTCGCGTCGTCGGGCGGGCAGAGCACCGCCGCGCCCGGCGCATAGACGGCATCGAGGAAGGGCCGCAGCGCCAGCGCGCGACGCCGCGCCGCGATGGCCGGCGCGGCCGCCATGCCGAAGCCGGCCTCGTCGATGCGCCCCAGGCGCCGCGCCTGGTCCAGCCCCACGATGCGGCCCGATGCGACCGCCGCTTCCCAGCCACCGATGCCGCCCCCGTCGCCGGCGATGGCGATGCGGTCATGCGATGTCGCGCCGCGCTCGTCCGTCATGGGCCGCCAGCAGCGCTGCGCCGCGTCCCAGGCGTGCTCCAGCCCGATCGCCATCGGCACATGCGTCGCGGGGATCACACCCTCGTGCAGCAGCAGCAGGTCGCAGGCGAAGCGGCCGCCATCCCAGGCGACGTGGCGCAGGCGCTGGTCGCCCTCCGCGCGGAGGCCGGTGGTCGCGCGATGGATCGGGATGGCGAGGCGCGCCTCGGCCAGCAGCTTCGCGCCCTTCCACAGCATGCCCGCGCCACCGGCGGCGATCGCGTTCGTGGCGAGCCCCATGTTCTCCCGGATTCGGTCCGCGGGCCGTGTCTCCAGGATCAGCGCGGGCGCGGCGCCGGCGCGCAGCATCTGCACCGCGAGCAGCCAGAGCAGCGGCCCCTGCCCCGCGAGCACGGTGCGCTTGGGCTCCGCCGGCACGGCGCCGGTGGTCTTCAGCATGATCTGCGCGGCACCCGCGGTCATCACGCCCGGCAACTGCCACCCCGGGATCGGCACGGGGCGCTCCTGCGCGCCGGTCGCCAGGATGACGCGGCGGGCCTGGAGCGTGTCCGTGCCCTCGGCGTCGGCGAGCGAGAGGGTGCAGAGCCCGTCCTCGTCGTCGGGCTCGAGGTGCCAGAGCGTCGTGCCGAAGCGCGCCTCCACCCCCGAGGCGCGGAAGTTCCGCGCGATGGTGGCGCCGGCGGCGTAGTCGGCGCCGAGCGTCCGGTCCTGGGCCGCCGCGCCCTCGATGCCGCGAAAGATCTGGCCGCCCGGTGCGGGCTGCTCGTCGATGACGATGGTGACAAGGCCCTGGCCCTGGGCCGCGATGGCGGCCGCCATGCCTGCCGGGCCGGCGCCGATGATGGCGAGGTCGTAGGTCATCCAGCCGCTCCCGTCTGCCGCGCGCCGTGCTGGACGTTGATGCGCATGCCGGGCGTGACGGGCACCATGCAGGACTGGCGGTTGGCGACGCCGTCGATCTCGGCGAGGCAGTCGAAGCAGACGCCCATCATGCAGTAGGGCAGGCGCGGCGCGCCGGTGACCGCGGTCTCCCGGATGCGGAACAGGCCCGCGATCAGCACCGCGGCGGCCGCTGTCGCGCCCTGCGGCACCCGCACGGCTGAGCCTTCCACGAAGACCTCGATGGTCTCTTGGTGCGCCTTGGACTGCGCACGGAACATGGTTGGTCTCCCAGTCTGCAGGTCCAGGGGGCGCGGCCCCCTGGCGGGGTTCCAAGGGGCGGCGCCCCTTGGTGGGGCGCGAGGCGACGCCTCGCTATGCGGCGTTGAAACGCTTCGCGGTCAGCAGCCCAAGTCGCTCCTGGTCCAGCGCCCCTGCCGCGATCATCGGCGCCAGCAGGCGCGCATGGGCGCCGGCCAGGGTCACGCCGGAATGGCAGTTCGCGGTGAAGGCGCCGGGGCAGGTCTCGGACTGGTCGTAGATGGGCAGGCCGTCGGGCGCCATGACGCGCAGCGCCGACCAGGCGCGCACGATGTTGAGCCGGCCGATCCAGGGGAAGGACTGCACCGCGCGCTCGGCGATGACCTTGATCACCTCCGGCTTCTGGCGCGTGTCGAAGCCGACTTCCTCGATGCTGTCGCCGAGCATGATGGAGCCTTCGGTGGTCTGGCGGATGGTGGTGACGGGCATGGGCAGCACCTCGGCGGTGCGCTCCGTCACGATCACCTGGCCGCGCTGCGGGCGGACCGGGGCGGAGAGGCCGAAGCGCGGCGCGAGATCGGCGTTGCCAAGGCCGGCCGCAAGGACGACGCGCGGTGCCGCGAAGCGCTGGCCACCGGCGGTGACGGCGAAGTCGTGCGGCGCGGCGTGGATGTCGGCCTCGACCTTCGCGTTCGGCACATAGGTGCCGCCGGCCTCGGTGAAGGCGCGGTGCAGCGCGTGCAGCAGCACCAGCGGGTTGGCGTGGCCGTCATAGGGGGTCCAGGAGGCGCCGACCACCTTCGGCCCCAGCCCCGGCAGCATGTCGCGCAGTTCAGGCGCGCGGATCATGCGATATTCGAAGCCGAAATTCCCCGCTTCCTCCCGCATCCGGGCCATCTTGGCGGCGCGGTCCTCGAACTCCGCCACCGAGAGGCAGAGATGCACGCCGCCGGGCTGCTGCAGGCCGACATCGCGGCCGGTGCGGGCGGCGAGGTCGGCGGCAAGGTCTGGCCATGCGAGCGCCGAGGCGCGGGTCCAGCGCTGGTAGTGCGGCGCGCCGAGGCCCTTGGACTGCGCCCAGACCAGGCCGAAATTGCCGCGGCTGGCGCGGTAGGCGACGTCACCCTCGTCCAGGAGGGCGACCTGCAGCCCCTGGCCGGTGAGGCCCCAGGCGATGGCGGCGCCGACCAGGCCGCCGCCGATGACGATGGCGTCGTGCGAGGCGCCGCGGGAGACGTCGTGGGTGGAGGACATCGGCGTAGCGTTACGGGTGGCGGGGGTGGTGGGCAAGCCCAAGGATCAACCGCCCAGACGCCAGGATCGGTCTGCCCTGGTGTCTTGGCGCTTTGGCGGTTCCTTCGCTCAGGCCGCGGGGAAGATCCGCGGAATGCTCGCCACGATGCCGGCGAATTGCACCGCATTGTATGCGATGCCGCCGAGATGCAGCCGCCGCAGGCGCCGCACCGCCATCGGATCCCCCGCATCCCGCGCGCGGATCCAGGTGTCGAGATGCCGCAGGAACCAGCCCCGCGCCGTCACCGCCAGGGCGGCCAGCAGCGCCAGGGCTGCGGCGCCGATGCCGCGGCCGCTCAGCGCGAAGGCCAGCGCGCCCAGCGCCCCCAGCACGCCGACCGCGGTGAAATAGGTTTGAAACAGCCCGCGCAGCAGCCGCGTCACCACCGGGTCCTGCAGCTTCGCCAGGAAGAAGGTGAGCGAGGCGATCAGGAAATACAGCATCGGAAACAGCAGCAGGATCAGCGCCGCCAGCGCGGCCTCGTTCGCGCTCATGGCCGGCGGAAGGCGGCGCGCGCGGCCTCCACCTCCGCATGCGTGACGCAGCCCGGGTCGTGGTCGTTGACCAGCCCCATGGCCTGGTGGAAGGCGTGCACCGTGGTCGGCCCGACGAAGCGCCAGCCGCGCTTCTTCAGGTCCTTCGACATCGCCTCCGACGCCGGGGAGGTGCTGGCGCGGCCACCGACCACCCGGTCCTCGAAGCGCCAGACATAGGCGGCGAGCGAGCCCTGCTCCGCGATCAGGTCCAGCGCCCGCTGGGCGTTGTTGATCGCCGCCTCGATCTTGCCGCGGTGGCGGACGATGCCGGCATCGGCCAGCAACCGCGCGATGTCGGCCTCCCCGAAGCGCGCCACCGCGGCGATCTCGAAGCCGGCGAAGGCGGCGCGGAAATTTTCCCGCTTCTCCAGGATGGTCCGCCAGGAGAGGCCGGACTGGAACCCCTCCAGGCAGAGCTTCTCGAACAGGCGCCGGTCGTCCGCGACGGGGAAGCCCCATTCGCGGTCGTGATAGGCGACGTAGCCCGGGGTCGCCGCGCACCAGGCGCAGCGCGGCCGGCCATCGGGGCCGGTGAAGAGGCTCATTGCGGCTGCAGGCCCAGCGCCTGTACCACCCGGCCCCAGTTGTCGATTTCCTCGGAGAGGAAGCGCTTCAGCCGGTCCGGCGGCAGGCCGCGCACCTCCAGCCCCTGCGGCGCCAGCTTCGCCGTCATCTCGGGGTCCGCCATGACGGCCGCCATCTCCGTGTTCAGGCGCGACACCACCTCCGGCGGCAGGGCGGAGGACCCGCCGAGCATGAACCAGACCGACATGCCGAAGCCGGGCAGCGTCTCCGCCACCGCCGGGATGTCGGGCGCGAGCGAGGAGCGCTGCGCCGTGCTCACCGCCAGCGCGCGCACCTTGCCGTCGCGCGCCAGGGCCAGCGCGTCGCCGAGATCGGCGCAGGTGAAGGAGAGCCGCCCCGCCATGGTGTCGTTCGTCGCCTCGGGCTGGCCGCGATAGGCGACGTCGGCGACCTCCATGCCCGCCAGCTTCGCCATGTAGAGCCCGACGATCTGCCGGCTCGGCGCGCCATGCCCGAAATTCAACTGCCCCGGCCGCGCCTTCGCATAGGCGATCAGGTCGGCCAGGGTCCGCACCGGCAGCTTCGGATCGCAGACGAAGAGGTAGGGCGCCTCTGCCACCAGCGCGATCGGCGTGATGTCGCGCCGCGGATCGTAGCTGAGGTCCTTGATCATGTGCGGGGCGCTGGCGCCGGTGCTGACGCCCACCATGACCAGCGTGTGGCCATCGGGGGGGGCCTGCAGCGCGGCGCGGATGCCGATCTGCCCCTGCCCGCCGCCGCGGTTGTCCACCACCACGGGCTGGCCCAGGCGCTGCGCGAGGCCGGGGATATAGAGCCGCGTCAGGATGTCGGTCTGGGTGCCGGCCGGGAAGGTGACGATGATCCGGACCGGCCGGTCCGGCCAGGCCGCACGCGCGAGGCCGGGCAGCGCAAGAACAGGTGACGCAAGAAGGGCGCGGCGCGGCAGCATGGCGTTTCCCCTGGGCCTGTGCTTTGCCGCGCAGCCTAGGGGCAGGGACACGGAACGGGAAGACAGCGGATGACCATCACAGGCACGACGCGCATCGCCCAGATCATCGGCCACCCGATCCGCCAGGTCCGCGCGCCGGACCTGCTGAACGCGGAACTCGTCCGGCACGGCACCGATGCCGTGCTGGTGCCCATCGACATCCCGCCCGAGGCCGTGGCGGGTTTCGTCTCCCTGCAGCGGGCCTGGGCGAATTCCCCCGGCTTCATCGTGACGGTGCCGCACAAGCGCGCCGTCGCCGCGCTCTGCGATCGGCTGAGCCCACGCGCCGCGCGCCTCGGCGCCGTCAACATCGTGGTGCGCGGGGCGGACGGGACGCTGGCGGGCGACCATCTCGACGGCCTCGGCTGCGTCGCCGCGGCGCGCCGGCATGGCTTCGACCCGCAGGGCAAGGCGGCGCTGATCGTCGGCACTGGCGGCGCCGGCAGCGCCATCGCCGATGCCTTTGCCGAGGCCGGGATCGCGCGGCTGGTGCTGCGGGATCTCGACACGGCGCGGGTCGCCTGGGTGGCGGAGGCGCTGCGGGCCTCCTTCCCCGCGCTCAGGATCGAGGCCGACCCCGGCGACCTCTCCGGCTTCGACCTCGTCGTCAACGCGACGCCAGTGGGCATGGGCGGCCCAGGCGGGAAGTATCCTGGATTGCCGATCCCGGACGGCGCGATCGCCACGCTGCGCCCGGGCACGCATGTCGTCGACGTCGTCACCGACCCGCGTGTGACGCCCTTCCTCGAGGCCGCGAAGGCGCGCGGCTGCACGGTGCAGACCGGCGGCGACATGGTGGCGGCGCAGATCGCGGAATTCGGCGCGCAGTTCGGCCTGTTCTGAGCGCCCCTCCGGGCGCCCCGGCGCGATAAGACGATTGTGACGAATCGTCATACCGGATAGGGATGCGGGCAACCGGAGACCGCCCCCCTGCCCACGCGCCGCCTCTTCCTCGCCGCCCTCGCCGCCCCCCTGGTCGCGCGGGCCGCCGGCTTCCCGCAGCGGCCGGTGCGGATCCTCGTGCCCGTGCCCGCCGGCAGCGTGCCGGACATCCTCGCGCGATTGATTGCAGAAGCCGCTGCACCCGCCTGGGGCGTCACCGTGCTGGTCGAGAACCGGCCCGGCGCCGGCGGCGCCATCGGTGTCGAGGCCGCGATGCGCGCGGCGCCGGACGGGCACACGCTGCTGCTCGGCAGCAGCGGGCCCATCGCCATCCTGCCCGCGGTGAACCGGCGCCTCGCCTATGATCCGCAGCGCGACCTCGTGCCTGTGGCGCGCGTCGCGGATTTCCCGCTGATCCTGCTTGCCTCCAATGGCTCGGGGCTGCGTGACGTCGGCGCCTTCCTCGACCGCGCGCGCCGGCCCGGGGAGCCGCTGGACTATGCCGGGGGCGATATCGGCTCGACCCAGCACCTGGCCGGCGCGCTGCTGGCGCAGCGGGCGGGGATCAGGCTCAACCACGTGCCCTATCGCGGTGGCGGCCTGGCGCAATCCGACCTGATCGCGGGGCGCATCCCGGCGATGATCGACAGCCTGTCCGCGGTGCTGCGCACCGTGCAGGATGGCCGCGCCGTGCCGCTGGCGATGTGCGGGCCACGCCGCAACGGCCAGGTGCCGCAGGTGCCGACGCTGAGCGAGGCCGGCGTGCCGGACTACGCGCCGACGGGCTGGATGGGCCTCTTCGCGCCGGCCGCCACGCCGCCCGACCTGCTGGCCGCGATCGAGGCCGCGCTGCTGCCGCTGGTGCGCGCGCCGGCCCTGGCCGCGAGGGTCGCGAGCGCGGGGTCGGACCCGATGGTGCAGGACGGCGCAGCCTTCGCGCGCTTCATCGCGTCGGAACTCGCCACCTGGCGGGGGCTTGCGGCGCAGGCCGGAATCACCGTGGACTGATCCGCGCCGCCGCGCCCATGCTGCACGCCGGCGGAGGATCGCATGACGCAGCGCGTGACCATCACCCTCGACGACGACACCGCCACGGCGCTCGACGGCTTCATGGCGCGGCGCGGCTACGCCAACCGGTCCGAGGCGATGCGCGACCTGATCCATGGCGGCCTCGCCCGTACCGCGGAGGAGGCGGAGGACCCGCCCGGGGATTGCGTCGCCGTGGTGTCCTTCGTCTACGACCATGAGGAGCGGGAACTGGGCCGCCGCCTGATGGATGCGCAGCACGCGCACCACGACCTCGGCGTCGCCACGCTCCACGCGCATCTCGACCACCACCACTGCGTCGAGGTTGCGCTGCTGCGCGGCAAAGCCCGGCAGGTGCGCCCCTTCGCCGAGGCGCTGATCGCCGAGCGCGGCGTGCGCCTGGGCCGGCTGACCCTGATGCCGGCGCCGGGCGGCGGGCAGCATCGCCATGCCCCGGCGAAGCGGCGATCACGCGCGATTTCGGGATAGCAAATACCCAAGACAATCCGGCTTCGCCACCGATAGCGTCGACGGGAGACGAAGACCGGCGCTGCGTGCGCCGACGTGCCCGGAGGATAACACGGCATGCATCTGACCCGCAGGAACGCACTGGCTGCCGCGGCCGCCTTCGGGGCCGGCCTCCCGCCCGGCGCCGGCGCCGTCACCACCGAAGGGCCGGTGCTCGGCGCGCTGGAGGGGCTCGCGGAATTTCCCCTCGCCATCGAGGCCTATACCTACCTCTACCCGCTGGTGACGATGGAATACACCAGGCGGGTGATGACCAACGTCGCCGCGCCGGTCGGCACGCGCGCCCCGATGGGCCAGTTCATGAAGGCACGCAGCTACCCGGACGCGACCTTCCGCGACGTCACGGCGCCGAATGCGGACACGCTCTACACCGCGGCCTGGCTGGACCTGGCGAAGGAACCGTGGGTGCTCAGCCTGCCCGACTTCAAGGGCCGCTACTTCCTGTTCCCGATGCTGGATGCCTGGACCAATGTCTTCCAGGTGCCGGGCACCCGCACCACCGGGACGGCCGCGCAGACCTACGCCCTCACCGGCCCGGGCTGGCGCGGGACGCTGCCGGCGGGGGTGAAGGAAATCAAGGCGCCGACCAACATGGTTTGGATCCTGGGCCGCATCTACTGCACTGGCACGCCGGAGGACTATGCCGCCGTGCATGCGCTGCAGGATGCCTGCGGCCCAGTCCCGCTCAGCAGCTACGGCAAGCCCTACACGCCGCCCGCGGCGACGGTGAACCCGGATGTCGACATGCGCACGGCGGTGCGCGAGCAGGTGAATGCGCTGTCGCTGCCGGACTACATGGCGCTGGCGGCCGAGCTGATGAAGGCGAACCCGGCCGCGGCGGCGGATGCGCCCATCCTGCCGAAGCTGGCCCGGCTTGGGCTGGTGCCGGGGCAGTCGCTGGACCGGTCGAAGCTGCACCCGGATTTCGCGCGGCGCGTGCCGCAGATCGCCTTCGACCGGATCATGCTGCACTTCCGCTTCAGCCGCGGCGACATCCAGGACGTCAACGGCTGGCAGTTCACGACGAAGACCGGGCTCTACGGCACCAACTACCTGCAGCGCGCGCTGATCACGGCGATCGGTCTCGGCGCCAACCGGCCGCAGGACGCGGTCTATCCGACCTCGACCATGGATGCGCAGGGCAATGCCTACAGCGGCGCGAACCGCTACGTCATCCGCTTCCTGGCCGGCAAGCTGCCGCCGACCCGCGGCTTCTGGTCCGTCACGATGTACGACGAGGGCTTCTTCTTCGTCGCCAACCCGCTGAACCGCTATTCGATCAGCCCGCGCCAGCCGCTGAAGAAGAACCCGGACGGGTCGGTCGACCTGATCATCCAGAAGGACAGCCCGGGCGCGAACCTGGAATCCAACTGGCTGCCGGCGCCGGCGGGCAAGTTCCAGCTCATGCTGCGGATGTACTGGCCGAACGACCGCGCGCCGTCGATCCTCGACGGATCCTGGAAGATGCCGGCGGTGACGAAGGTCGGCTGACGCCGGCCGGCCAACGGGGGCACGCGGGGGAGACCTGCGTGCCCCGGCCTTCACGGCTGCAACCGAATTCCGGTGCGCTCGACCATGCCGCGGATCACCGCGAGTTCCGCCTCCAGGAAGGCGCGCGCCGTCGCCGGAGTATTCGGGCCCGAGGGCAGCAGGTGCCCGGCGCCGAGCATCCTCTCCGCCGTCGCGGGGTCGCGCTGCGCCGCCACCAGCGCGGCGTTCAGCGCCGTGGCGGCCGGTGCCGGGATCCCGGCCGGCCCCCACAGCATGTACCAGAGCGTCGTCTCGAAGCCCGCGACGCCAAGCTCGCCCAGCGTCGGCACCTCGGGCAGGGTCGGGAAGCGCCGCGCGCCGGTCAGGGCGACGGCGCGCACCCGCTCGTCGCGCAGGAAGGGCATGGCGGAGGCCAGCGCGGCCAGGCCGAACTGCGCCTCCCCGGTCATGATGGCGGTGATCATCTGCGCGCCGCTGCGATAGGGCACGTGCACGAACTGCGCGCCGAGCACGCGCGCCAGCATCTCCGTCTTCAGGTGCAGCACGCCGCCGAAGCCTGATGTCGCATAGGTCAGCCCGTCGCGCGGGGCGCGGCGCAGCGCCGCGATCACCTCGGGGCCCGTGGCGCCGGGCATGAAGCCCTTGCCCAGCACCAGCACCTCCGGCGCCTGGCTGATCAGGCCGAGATGGGTGAAGTCCGCCAGCGGGTCGTAGCGCGTGCCGCCGATGGTCGCGATCGGCGCGACGGCGCCGGCGCCGGTCTCCTGCACCATCACCGTCAGCCCGTCCGCGGGGCGGCCCTTCAGCCATTCCGTGGCGATGACGCCGGAGGCGCCGGGGCGGTTGTCGACGACGAAGCGCGCCTCCGGCCCCAGCGCCGCGGCCATCGGCTCCATCAGCAGGCGCGCGGTGATGTCGGTGCTGCCGCCCGGCGCATAGCCGCTGAGCAGGGTCATGGTCCGCTCTGGCACCCAGCGCGCAGGCGCTGCCCCCTGGGCGCGCGCGACGGCGGGCAGCGCGAGGCCGGCGAGGAGAAGGGCACGACGGCGCATGATCAGGCCTCCCGCACCAGGCGTGCGACGATGAAGGGCGCGATCGCGTCCATGTCGGGCTCGCAGCCGATGCCCGGTCCCTCCGGCAGCGCCACCATTCCCGCGCGCGGCGCCAGCACGCCTTCCAGCAGCCGGCTGCGCAGCGGGTTCGGGTTGGCGTCCATCTCCAGCAGCCCCGGCCCGCGCACCGCCGCCAGCAGGTGCAGCGAATGCAGCTGCCCGATGCCGCCCGCCAGCCAGTGCGGGCAATAGGCGAGGCCCGCGCGCACCGCCGCCCGCGCCACCGGCAGGGTCGCCGAGGCACCGCCCCACTTGCCGCAATCGGGCTGCAGCACGCCGAGATGGGCGCCGTCCAGATGCTCCAGGTACTGGCGCGTGCCGCGGAGATTCTCGCCGGCGGCGATCTGCGCGCGGCTGGCACCGGCGACCTGCGCCCATTCCCACAGCGGGCGGTCGCAGGAGAGCGGCTCCTCGATCCAGTGCAGCGGGAACTCGCCCAGCGCCTGCACCATGCGCATCGCGTCGCGCAGCACCCAGCCCTGGTTGATGTCGACCATCGCCCGCTCCCCCTCGCGCAGGGACGCGAAGACGGGGCGCAGCGTGGCGAGGTCGCGCGCCGCGCCGAAGCCGATCTTGATCTTGAAGCTGCGATGGCCTTCGGCGCGCGCCTGCTCCACCTGCGCCAGCGCCTGGGCATCCGGGTTGAGGCCGCTGGCATAGACCGGCACCGGCGATGCATCCGTGCCGCCGAGCCAGCGCCAGAGCGGCTGCGCTGCCCGCCGCGCCAGCAGGTCGTGCAGCGCGAGATCGGCACCGGCCAGCGCCGCGGCGAAGCTCCCCGGCTCCCCCGCCTGCAGCCCCCAGAGCAGCAGCGCCCGATCCAGCTCCGCCCAGACCGCCTCCGCCGCCGGGGCGGTATCCGTGACGACGCGCCCCAGCAGCCGCGGTGCGATGAAGGCGTCGAACAGCTTTGCCCGGTGCTCCGCCCCGATGGTCGGGAAATTCGCCCAGATCTCGCCCCAGCCGCTGACTCCATCCGCATCGGTCAGCCGGGTGAAGACCGCGACCCGCTCCGTCATGGCGCCGAAGGCATTGACCACCGGCGTCTCGATGGGGGCGCGGCAGAGGATCGCCTCGGCGCGGACGATGCGGGCGGACATGGCGGCTTCCTCCAGGGCAAGGCGCGCATGATGGGACGCGGCCTGCATGCCGCCAATGCCACGACAGAGCGGCCCCCGCCGCGAGCCCATGCCTCGACAGCCCGCCGCGCCGCCGCCATCCTGCGCGCGGGCGCCCACCGCCCCGGCCCTGCCGCCGAGCCCTGCCGGCCTGCGACGGGGCAGCCCCGGCAGGCGAACGCCCCCTGGCCGATGCCCGATCCCGCACTGCTTCCCCTGCTCGCCAAGGGCCTCGCCACCGCCTGCGTCGTCATCGGCGCGGCACTGGCGGCACAACGGCTCGGCCCCTTCTGGGGGGCGATCCTGGCGAGCCTGCCGGTCTTGGCCGGGCCGGCCTACATCTTCCTGGCGCTGCAACAGGGGGCCGCCTTCGTGGCGGACAGCGCGCTGCTCAGCGCCGCCGCCAATGTCGCGACAGGCATCTTCCTGGTGGCCTATGCCCTGGCGCTGCCGCGGCTGTCCGCCCTGCCGGCCCTGCTCGGCGCCATCGCCGCCTGGTGCGCCGCGGTGCTGGCGATCCAGGCCCTCCCCTGGACCGCGACGACCGTGCTGGCGCTGAACCTCGCCGTCTACGCGGTGGCGATGCGCCTGCTGCCGGTGCCCCTCGCCGGGCCGCCTGCCGCCGCGCGGCGCGGCTGGCTGGACCTGCCGCTGCGTGCCGTTGCCATCGCCGCCTTCGTCGTCGCGCTGGTGGCGCTGAGCGGACGTCTCGGCGCCACCGCCACCGGGATCATGGCGGTCTTCCCGGTCAGCTTCCTCAGCCTCTTCCTGGTGGTGCGGCCGCGACTGGGCGCCGAGGCCACGGCGGCGCTGGCGCGGGCGGCGCTGCGGCCGATGCTGGGCTTCTGCCTGCTGCCGCTCGTGCTGCATCTCGGCGCGGAGCGCTGGGGCAGCGGCGTGGC
>JAIYAI010000511.1 GCA_027489135.1 Acetobacteraceae bacterium | reverse complement strand
CTGGTCGCACATCAGGTCGATGCGGCCGGACAGGATCTCCTGCATCGCCGGGCCGGTGCCGCGGAAGGGCACGGTCGTCATCGGGGTGTCGACCGCCTTCATCAGCAGCAGACCGCAGAGATGGCTTGCCGCGCCGATGCCGGCATTGGCGTAGTTGAGGTTGTCGCGTTCCCGCCGGATGACCGCGATGGCTTCCTGCAGCGTATTGGCCGGGAAGTCCTTCTTGGCGACCAGGGTCATCGGCACTTCCGTCACCAGCCCGATGGTCTCGAAGCCATTGATGGGGTCGTAGGCAAGGCGGCGGTAGAGGCTCGGCGTCGTCGCCATGCCGATATGGTGCAGCAGCAGCGTGTAGCCGTCCGGCCGCGCGGTTGCGACCTTCTGCGACCCGATGGTGCCGCCGGCGCCGCCGGCATTCTCCACCACCACGGTCTGGCCGAGGTCGCGGCCCATCGATTCCGCGACCAGGCGTGTCACCGTGTCGGTCGGGCCGCCCGCGGCGAAGGGCACGATGATGGTGATGGTACGCGACGGGAAGGGTTGCTGCGCCCGGGCGATGCCGGCGAGCGGCAGGGTGCCGGCGAGGGCAAGCGCGGCGCGCCGTGTGACCCGGGCCATCGCGATTCTCCGTGGGTTGCGTGTTCCGCCGGATACAACCCGGCGGTTGGCCGGCAGGTCGCCGATCCCTTACCGAATGTCAAGAATTTGAAACATCCGGTGCCGGCTCAATCCGCGCCCATCAAGGCAAGGCCTTCCGCGACCGAGACGAACTCGCCGCCCGCGGCCAGGCGGTCCGCGCCGAACCGCGTCTCGAAGATCCGCCGCACCGCGGGGACCAGGGAGGTGCCACCGGTCAGGAAGACGCGGTCCACGGCATCGGGGCCGAGCGCGGCATCGGCGAGCGCCGCATCCACCGCCGCTTCGATGCGGGCCAGGTCGGGGGCGATCCAGGCTTCGAAATCGGCGCGGTGGACCGGGGCTTCGATGACCAGGTCCTCGTGATGGAAGGACAGCATCGCTTCCGCCTGCCGCGACAGCGCGGCCTTCACGCCGGAGACGGCGCGGTAGAGCGCGTAGCCGGCCTCGTCCTCGATCAGCCGGATCAGATGGTGCAGACGCTCCGGGTGCTCCGCCATCTCGGCGACGGCGGCGATGTCGCGCAGCGTCTTCGGCGCCCGCATCAGCGAGAGGAGATGCCAGCGCGCGAAGGCGACGTACCAGGAGGGCGGCACCGGCAGGTCGGTGTTGCCGGGTCGGTAGTTGCTGCCCTTGCCCAGGCGCGGCGACACAACGTTGTCGATGATGCGGTAGTCGAAGGCATCGCCCGCGATGCCGACGCCGGCATGGCCAAGCGCCGTGACGCGCCGCGGCGGCCCCGGTTCGAAGCGCAGGACGGAGAAGTCGCTGGTGCCGCCGCCGAAATCCGCGACCAGCACGATGGTCGGACGATCCAGGCCGAGGGCGAAGCGATGCCCCGCCGCGGCGGGTTCCAGACCGACCTGGCAGTCCGTGAAGCCCGCGCCGGCGAAGGCGCCAAGCAAGCGGCGTTCCCCCAGCGCGTCATCAGGTGCGTCGCCGACGAATTGCACGGGCCGGCCGACGACGATGCGGGCACCCGCGAGATCGGGGCCGAAGGGGCCAAGGAGGTGGCGCAGGAAGGCGGCGATCAACGCCTCCAGCGTCCAGGGCCGGCCGAAGATGCGGGTTTCCGTGAAGCTGCGCTGCGCCAGGTAGGACTTCATCGACATGATGAGGCGGCTGTCGAGCGGGTCCTCGAGATAGGCCTCGATCGCCGCCGATCCGGCATCCTCCCGCACCCCGCCCCGGCCGTCGCGGCGGAAGCAGAGGACGGAGCGGAAGACATCCTCCGTCGCATGGCGCAGGACGGCGACGCCCCCGTCCGCGCGGCGGATGGCGACGACGCTGTTGGTCGTGCCGAAGTCGATGCCGATGACGGGTTGCATGGCGGGCCTTCAACCGCCTGGGCGCGGGGATGGCAAGGCGTTGCGCTGTGGCGGCCGGCGCGGCACCGTCCCGGCGACCAGGGGGAGTGAGCAGGATGGAGCGGATCGTCGGCGTGATCGGCCTCGGCATCATGGGGGGCGCGATGGCACGCAACCTCCGCGACGCGGGCTGGCGGGTGCTGGGCTTCGACACCGATGCGGCGACGCGCGGGGCGCTGGCGGCGGACGGGATCGAGATCGCCGCGGATGCGGTGGCCGTCGCGCGCACCGCGCCGGTGCTGATCACCTCCCTGCCCAAGCCCGTGGCGCTGCACGCGACCGCCGCGGCGCTGGCCGGGGCCGGGCTGCCGCCGCGCATCATCGTGGAGACCAGCACCTTCGCGCTGACCGACAAGCTGGCGGCGGAGCAGGTGCTGCGTGCGGCGGGGCATGTGGCGCTGGATTGCCCGCTGTCCGGCACCGGCGCGCAGGCGGTGAACCGGGACCTCGTCGTCTATGCCAGCGGCGATACGGCGGCGATCGCGCAGTGCCGCGACCTCTTCGCCGGCTTCGCCAAGGCGGCGCATGACGTCGGCGGCTTCGGCAACGGCAGCCGGATGAAATTCGTCGCCAACCTGCTGGTCGCCATCCACAACGTCGCGGCGGCGGAGGCGATGGTGCTGGCGGAGAAGGCGGGGCTCGACCCGCACCAGGTGATCGGGCTGGTGCAGGGCGGCGCCGGCAATTCCCGGGTGTTCGAGCTGCGCGCGCCGATGATGGCGGACGGGAACTACGTCCCTCCCACCATGCGGAACAGCACCTGGCAGAAGGACATGGCCGTGATCGGGGAGTTCGCGACGGCGCTCGACGTGCCGACGCCGCTCTTCAGCGCCACGCTGCCGATCTATGCGGCGACGCTTGCGCAAGGGCTGGGCGGCGAGGACACGGCGGCCGTGCATGCCGTGATCGGGCGGATGGCAGGCCTGTCGCGCAGCGGCTAGACCGGCGCCCACCAGACAGGAGGGTTCCGGCATGGCCGAGGAGACCAACCACTACGGCGCCACCGCCGCGCGCGTGCATGGCCGGCCGGGCCGGGAGATCCGGCCGAAGGGCATCACCATCGACTGCCACGCGCATGTCTTCATCCCAGAAGCCATGCCGCTGGTCGCGGGCAAGCTCGACCCCATGACCATCCCGCTGGCGCGCTTCGCCACGCCGGAGACGGCGGCGCTGAACCGCAAGCAGGACGCGGAGCGGACGGAGGTCACGCTCAACCACGCGCTGCGCGTGGCGGAGCTCGACGCGGCGGGCATCGACATGCAGCTCGTCGCCCCGGCGCCGAACCAGTGCTACACGACGGTCGCGCTGGACGCCGCCGTGCCGGCCGCGCGCGCCGTCAACGATGGCATCGCCGCCTTCTGCGCGAAGCGGGCCGACCGCTTCATCCCCCTCGGCACCGTGCCCTTCCAGGACGCAGGCGAGGCGGTGACGGAGCTGGAGCGCGTGATGAAGCTCGGCTTCAAGGGCGTGCAAATCCTGACCCAGGTCGGGGGGAAGGAGATCTCCTCGCCCGAGTTCGAGCCCTTCTGGGCGGCGGCGGAGCGCCTCGGCGCGCTGGTCATGCTGCATCCCGTGGGCTTCACCGGCGGCGAGCGCTTCACCCGCTTCTACTTTAGCAACGTGCTCGGCAATCCGCTCGATACCACCGTGGCGCTGCACTACCTGATCTTCGACGGGGTGCTGGAGCGGTATCCTGACCTGAAGATCCTCGCCGTGCATGGCGGCGGCTTCCTGCCGAGCTATGCCGGGCGCATCGACCACGCCTGGGGTGCCCGCAGCGACGTGCGCGGCACGCTGCCCAACCCGCCGACGCACTACCTAAAGACGGTCTGGTTCGACACCATCGTCTTCACGCCGCACCAGCTGGAGTACCTGGTGAAGCTCTACGGGGCGGAGAAGATCCTGATGGGCACGGACTTCCCCTACGACATGGCGGAGAGCGATCCGGTCGGGCATGTCTGCAGCGTGGAGAGCTTCGACGAGGCGACGCGGGCGGCGATCTGCGGCGGAAACGCGGCGACGCTGCTGGGGGTTTAGCAGCGAGAACGGGGAGTAACCTCCCTCCCCCGCTGGCGGGGGAGAGTTGGGGTGGGGGTGGCGTCGAAGCGGTAGCACGGCCACCCCCCTCCCAACCTCCCCCCGCCAACGGGGGGAGGAGCTATGTGCGCCCCACCGTGACGCCCGCCAGCCGCTCGATCACCTTCACCACCGACGACCCGTCTTCCTTCCCGTATCCGGCGGCGCGCGCCATCTGGTAGAATTGCTGCGTCACGTTCGCCAGCACCATCGGCACGCCGAGCGCCTTGGCCAGCGACGTCTCCACCTCCTGGTCCTTGTAGGAGATGTCGGTGGTGCCGCTGGGCGAGAAGTCCCGCGCCACCATGCGCGTGCCGGACCGCTCCACCGCCACGGACGCGCCGGTCGAGACGCGCAGCACGTCGATCACCTGCTGCGCATCCAGCCCCGCCTTGGCGCCGAGGACCATGCCCTCGGCAATGGCGACGACCTGGATCTGCAGCAGCATGTTGTTGATCAGCTTCATCGCCAGGCCACAGCCCAGCGGGCCCATGTGGAAGACGTTCTTTCCCATCGCCTCGAAGAGGTCGCGGCAGGCCTCGAACTTGTCCTTCGGGCCGCCGCAGATGACGGAGAGGGTGCCCGCCGCCGCGCCCGTGGTGCCGCCGCTGACCGGCGCATCCAGCAGCGCGATGCCCTGCGCCGCCAGATCCGCCTCCATCGCCTGCAGCGTCGGCACGTCGACCGTGCTCATGCAGATCACGATGTGTCCCGGCGCCGCCCCCTTGGCGAAGCCACCGATCACCTGCTGCATCTGCGCCGTGGTCTCGACCATGCAGATGGAGCGGCTGCACTGCTTCGCCACCGCCTCCGGCGAATGCGCCACCTCCGCGCCGGCCTCGGCCAGCCCCTGCACCTTCCGCGCATCGAGGTCGTGCACCACCACCTGGTGCCCCGCCTTCAGCAGGTTGCGCGCCATCGGCCCACCCATGGCGCCGAGGCCGACAAATCCCGTCTTCGCCATGTCACAGCCCCCCGGTCACGTCGATGGTCAGACCCGTCACGAAATCCGCGTCCGCCGACGCCAGGAAGCAGATCACGCGGGCCTGGTCCTCGGCGACGCCCATGCGGCGCAGCGGCGTGCGGTCGATGTCGCGCTGACGCTCCTCGGGCGGCTTCTGGTGCCAGCGCGGCCCGATGCGCTCGGTCAGGGTCGTCGCCGGTGCGATCGCGTTGACGTTGATGTTGTGCCGGCCCTGCTCCATCGCGAGCTTCTTGGTGAAGGCCGCGATGCCGCCCTTCGCCGTGGCATAGGCGCTGGAACTCGCCTCGCTCAGCCCCCGCCCGGCGATGGAGGCGAGGTTGACGATCTTGCCGCCACCCTGCCGCTGCATGATCGGCAGCACCGCATGGGTGAACAGGAAGGTGCCGGTCAGGTTGAAGTGCAGCAACGCCTGCCAGTCGGCGAAGCTGAGCGTCTCCGTCGTCGCGGCCGGGTCGGCGATGATGGTGCTGCCACCGACGGCGTTGACCAGGATGTCGATGCGGCCGAAGCGCTTGGCGACCTCGGCGACTGTCGCATTGGCCTGGGCCTCGTCCAGTGCGTCACAGGGGAAGGGGTGGGCGTTCTCGCCGATCTGGCGCGCCGCCGCCTCCAGCCGCTCCGGGTTGTTCTCCACCAGCGCCACGGTCGCGCCTTCGCGCGCCATGATGCCGGCGGTAGCGCGGCCGATGCCGTTGCCCGCCGCGGTGATCAGCGCGACCTTGCCAGCGAACCTCATTGCGCGACCTCCGCCTTGAGTCCTGCACGGCGAATGAGATCGCCCCAGGTCACCTTGTCCTTGGCAATCTGCGCCGCAAGCTCCGCCGGCGTGCCGAGCAGCACCTGCATGCCGTTGTCGAACATGCGCCGCCGGTAGTCCGCATCCTCGCGCACCTGCAGCAGCGCCGCGGTCCAGCGCTGGACGGCGGCCGGGTCCATGCCGCGCGGCCCGGCCAGGCCGAACCAGTTCACCAGCTCGAAGCCCGGCACGAAGCGCGCCATGGGCGGCACCTCCGGCAGTTGCGGCGCCGGCGTGGTGCTGCCCACCGCCAGCGGCCGCACCGCGCCCTGCCTGACCTGGCCGAAGGAATCCGGCAGGTTGCCGAAGAACATGTCGACCTCCCGCGCGATCACCGCGAGCGTCGCCGGCGCCCCGCCGCGATAGGGAATGCCGAGGATGTTCGTCCCCGTCAGCACCTTGAACAGCTCCGCCGCCAGGTGCTGCGACCCGCCACTCCCCGCGGAGGCATAGGTCAGCTTCCCCGGATTCTCCCGCGCCTGGGCGATCAGCTGCGGCACGTCGCGGAAGGCGGCGTTCGGGCTGGCGATCAGCAGGTTCGGGATGCCGACGCCGTTCGACAGCGGCGTCAGGTCGCGATCGACATCCAGCGGCATCACCTGCCCCGGCATCTGCGCCATCACCGCCTGCACGCCCATCGAGGTGATGAACACCGCGTGGCCGTCATTCGGCATGGTGTTCACGGCGACGGCGCCGACCAGCCCGCCGGCGCCGGCGCGGTTCTCGATGAGCACACGCTGGCGGAAGATCGGCTGCAGCTTCTCCGCCAGGATGCGGCCGAAGATGTCGCTTGTGCCGCCGGGCGGCGCGCCGCTGACGATGCGGATGTCGCCGGAGGGAAAGGGCGCGGCGCGCCCGATCCCCGGTGCCGCCAGCGCAAGGGGCGTGGCGGCGAGCAGTGTCCTGCGTCGCAGCATCCTGTCGTTCCTCCCGTACCGGGAGGATGCTGCGCCGTCCTCTCGCCGGGGGTCAATCCACCTCGGCGCCCGGCATCAGCGCGAGAGCGTCACCGTCACCCCGGCATCCGCGACGCCCAGCGGCTCGCCCGCCACCGCCGGCGCGATGCGCATGGCGACCAGGTTGTCGTTGCCAAGCTGCACCTCGCCGCCACCGGTCTGCACCGGCTTGTAGGTACCCAGGATCTGCTGCGTGGTGCCAAGGCCGAAGACCTGCCCCGTCACCACCACGGTGCCGCGGGCATAGGGCGCGGAGAGACCCTGCAGGGTGATCGGGTAGGTCAGCGTGTTGGTGGACAGCGTCCCCCGCGCGACGCTCGCCCCGCGTGCGATGGTGGCGCGGAACGTCCCGTCAGGCGTCGCGCCGTCGGGGATCTGGTAGAGGCCGGGCTGGGCCACCGCGTCCGGGTTGGGCCGGTAGTAGGGCGGCGGCAGTTCCAAGGGCTGGTTGTCGTAGCAGGCACCGGCCGCCAACGCCGCAAGCCCGGCCAGCCAGAGGCCACGGCGCGGCATCGTCACATCATGCATCGGGGGCAGTCCTTGGGTTGCGGACCGGGGGATGCCAGAATTGGCGACGGCCCGCCACGGATGTGACGGGCCGCCCTGGCCATGCCGTCCGCGACGCGGAGCACCGCGCCGCGCCGGTCTCACCGGAAGGGCAGCGGGGCCGTGTTCATGTTGCGACCCTGGCGCGCTGCCTGCTCGCTGATCGCGTTCAGGTTCTGGGTGGTGTCCGGGCCACCGGCGAGCGGGTTCTGGCCGGCGCGGGCGCGCTCAAGGCTGAGCTGGTTCAGCTTGTCGGTTTCCGACATCGGCGCAGGGGCGCGGGCGGGGCGCTGCTGCGCTTCGGCGACGGAAGCGAGGCCAAGCACGGCCACCGGCAGAGCGAAGAGGGCGAGGCGAAGTGCGCGCATGGATCCTCCGTTGTGAATTTCCGGCACGACACTGTGCCGACCGTCCCAAAGCGAGATGGTTGTTACCATAGGGCAGGGTTGCGCGGCTTCACAATGGGCGGTCCGCCGTCGGGGGCATGGGGCGCCGCCGGATGCCGGGAAGGTGTTGCGCGCTTGCACCCGCGGGCCCGGCATGCAACGCGTCGCGCATGACGCGCCCGCCCGCCCCGCCTCCGGCCATGATCCTGTTGCTGCTGGCCGCCGGCTGCGGGCCGCAGGCCCAGCCCTTGCCGCCACCCGTCGGCGGCTACCGGATGCTGGTGCCGAACCACACGCTGCAGGTGAACACCGCGAACGGCGTCGCCGTGCACCTGCCGCCGGGGACGACCCTGGTGGGGAACCGCCGGATCGCCGGACAGGTCGCCTATTGCGGCCCGGCCTATGTCGGGGCGCTGAGCACGCGGATCTGCGTGACCGAGCCGCAGGAGAACTGCCTGAGCGCCGACGGCACCGGGCCCGTCGCCTGCTTTCCGCGCTTCAGCTGGGCCATGCAGGATGCGCCGCAGGTCTCGGCGGCCGAGGTGGCCGCCGACGAGGGCCTCGGCTTCAACGACTGACGCGGTTGCCCGCGCCTCAGTGCATCCACATGGGCTCCATCTCGTGCTGCAGGATCGCCGCCATGGCGAGGCGCGCATCCGGCGCGGCACCGATCGGCGTGCCGTCGGCGGCATGGATCGCCATGCCGCGCACGCCGTTCACCAGCACGGGCCGGATATAGGCCATCTGCTGCAGGCCGAAGGCGGCCCAGTCCGCCGCCGAGAGGGTCCGGAGCGCCGCACCCGCCTGGGTGAGGGGAGCGTCTCCGGGCATCGTATCACGGGTCATCTGCCTGATCTCCTGTCCGCCGGCCCCTGTCGTTCGCACCTGACCATGGGCACCGGGCGGTCCAACCGGACCGGCCCACCATGGCACCGGCCCGCAATGCCGCGGCCCTCGCCGCGGAAGCCAAAACTCCTCACCGACCCGTGCCGTTCCGGGCCCCGAGCACGGTGCGCGCGCCATTGCCGCCGTGGATTTCGATGGTCTTGACCCGCACTTCCGGCTGCGGCCGGCGCAGGTCCACATGCAGCAGCCCGTTGTCGAGCCAGGCACCCTCCACCTCGATCCCCTCGGCCAGCACGAAGGCGCGCTGGAACTGCCGTGCCGCGATGCCGCGGTGCAGGAAGATGCGTCCGTCGACGTCCTCCTTCTGCCGGCCGCGGATCACGAGCTGGTTGTCCTCCTGCGTGATCTGCAGGTCCTCCATGGCGAAGCCCGCCACGGCCAGGGTGATGCGCAGACGGTTCTCGCCGATCTGCTCGATGTTGTAGGGGGGGTAGCCGTCGGCGCTCTTGGCGACCCGGTCGAGCATCTGCTCGAGATGGTCGAAGCCAAGAAACAGGGGGGACCCGAACAGGGACGGACGCGACACGGTCTCTGGCCTCCTCGGCGCCGCGCGTGGCGCGCGCCTTGAACGAGCGAAGCGTGCGGCCCGGCCCGAAGCACCGGGACGCCCACGGGATGTTGTCCGACCAGGCGGGCGTTGCAAGGGGGATGGGCACCGGCAGGCCCGGACGGCGTGGCGGGCGGCCGCGTTGCGCCGGCCTTCCCCCGGCCCTAGATGCTGGCTGAACCGCCCTTCCCGCGACATTGGCGCCCGGCCCGTCGGCCCGCCAACGAGGCCACCATCCCCCGCCCGACCATGCCCGACTCCGTCCCCGCCGAAGCGCCGCCCGACGCCAGCCTCCTCCCCATCCTGCTCGTCCCCGATGCCAGGCTGCGCGCGAAGTGCCGGCTGGTCGGCCCGACCGAGGCCGACCAGATCCGCGACCTCTCCGCGCGCATGCTGGCGAGCATGTATGCGGCGCCCGGCATCGGGCTGGCAGCGCCGCAGGTCGGCGTCGGGTTGCGGCTCTGCGTCATCGACCTGCAGAAGGAGGACGCGTGGGCGCCGATGGTGCTGGTGAACCCGGAGATCGTCGCCGCCAGCACCGAGCTTGCGACGCGCGAGGAAGGGTGCCTCTCCATCCCCGGCCAGTTCGCCGAGGTGACGCGCCCCGCCCGTGTGAAGGTGCGCTACCAGGACCTCTCCGGCGCGCGGCAGGAGGTCGAGGCGGAGGGGCTGCTGTCGACCTGCCTGCAGCATGAGATCGACCATCTCGACGGCGTCCTCTTCGTCGACCACCTGAGCGCGCTGAAACGCAACATGATGCTGCGCAAGCTGGCCAAGGAGATGAAGGCGAAGGCGCGGGAGTGACCCCCAAGCCGCTCCGCATCGCCTTCATGGGCAGCCCCGATTTCGCGGTGCCGGCGCTGAGGGCGCTGCACGCGGCGGGACACCAGGTGGTCGCCGTCTACAGCCAGCCGCCCCGCCCCGCCGGCCGCGGCCAGCAGGAAACCCCCTGCCCCGTCCATCGCGCCGCGCTCGACCTCGGCCTCTCCGTACGCACGCCGGCGCGGGTCCGGCGCGACGCGGCCGAGCACGCGGCCTTCGCCGCGCTCGACCTCGATGTCGCGGTGGTCGCGGCCTATGGGCTGATCCTGCCGCCGCCGATGCTGGAAGCGCCGCGGCGCGGCTGCCTCAACATCCATGCCTCCCTGCTGCCGCGCTGGCGCGGCGCGGCGCCGATCCAGGCGGCGATCATGGCCGGCGACGCCGAGACCGGCATCACCATCATGCGCATGGAGGAAGGGCTGGATACCGGCCCGATGCTGCTGAAGGGAAGGGTGCCGATCGGCCCCCGCACGGCGACGCCCGAGATCCACGACGCCCTGGCCGAGATGGGCGCGCGGCTGATCCTGGAGGCGCTGGCGACCGATCCCGCCCCCGTGCCGCAGCCGGAGGAGGGCGCCACCTATGCGCCCAAGCTCGGCAAGGCCGATGGCCGCATCGACTGGACCCTGGACGCCGCCGCGCTGGACCGGCGCGTACGCGCGCTGAACCCCTGGCCCGGCACCTTCTTCGAGCATGCCGGCACGCCGATCCGCGTCCTCGCCGCCGAGCCGGACGGCACCACCGACGCGGCCCCGGGCACCGTGCTGGACGCCGCGCCGCGCATCGCCTGCGGCGGCGGCACGGCGCTGCGGCTGACCCGGCTGCAGCGGCCCGGGCGCGGCGCCATGGCGGCCGGCGACCTGCTGCGCGGCTACGCGCTGCCGCCGGGCACTGCCCTGGGCTGATGCCGCTCTACGCCATCACCATCGAGTACGACGGCGCGCCCTTCGTCGGCTGGCAGCGCCAGGACACCGGCCTCTCCGTCCAGCAGGTGCTGGAGGAGGCCGCGGCCGCGCTGCTGCTGCCGGGCGAGGCCCCGCCCGAGGTGGTGGCTGCCGGCCGCACCGATGCCGGCGTGCATGCCGCGGGGCAGGTGGTGCAGGTGGCGCTGGCGCGCGACCTGACGCCGGCGAAGCTCTGCGAGGCGCTGAACCACCATGCCCGCCCGCACCCCGTCGCCGCCATCCGCGCCGCCCTGGCGCCCGAGGGCTGGCACGCCCGCTTCGGCGCCGTGCATCGCGGCTACCGCTACCGCATCCTCAACCGCCGCGCCCGGCCGGTGCTGGACGGGGGCCGGGTCTGGCACATCCGCCACCCGCTCGACGCCGCGGCGATGCACGCGGCGGCGCAGGGGCTGCTCGGCCGGCACGACTTCTCCGCCTTCCGCGCCGCCGCCTGCCAGGCGAAGTCGCCGCTACGCACGCTGGACCGGCTGGACGTGGCACGGATCGGCGCGGAGGTGGTGGTGACGGCGGAGGCGCGGAGCTTCCTGCACCACCAGGTGCGCAACCTGGTCGGCACGCTGGCGGAGGTGGGGCTGGGCCGGCGGCCTGTCTCCTGGCCGCGGGCGGTGCTGGAGGGGCGGGACCGGGCGAAGGCGGGGCAGACGGCACCGGCGGAGGGGCTCTGCTTCGAATTCGTGCGCTACGATCCGGAGCCGGGCTGGGCGTAGGACAGCGGTGACGTCGGTCTCCATCGCCATGCGCCTCACCCTGATCGCCGGCGGGCGGTACATCTCCATCCTGCCGGTCACGATGCAGCACGATCCGGTGCACACGCCCTCGCTGCGCGCCCTGCCGATCGGCATCGCGGACGGCGCCGGCGCCATCGCCGCGATGACGCTGAAGGGGCGCTGGTTGCCGCGCCCCGTTCGGCTCTTCCGCGACGCGGTGCGCCACGTCGCGCCGCGGATGCGCGGCGTGAGCGCCGTGGCGCCCCTCACCCCGCCGACAGCTTCGCCACCAGCCCCGCCACGAAGAGGCTGAGCGCCACGTCGATCATCACGATGCCCGCCGCCTGCAGCCCCGGCACGCCGAGCGCGGCCCGCGCCACGAACCATTCCAGCCAGAGCACGTAGCCGAGCACGATGAGGCTCAGCCCCTGCACCATCGCCCCCGGCGCGCCAAGGAGAGACGGCACCACGCCGACCAGCAACAGCAGCGCGTACTGCACGACGTTCGAATAGTTCCAGGCCGCGATGAAGAGCGGCCAGCGGTTGCGTCGCTGCACCGCCTCCGCCGCCGTCAGAGATCCCAGCGCGAAGCCGGCCCAGCCGATGACGAAGCCCAGCAGTTCGGCGGCGACGCCCGTGGCGGTGCCGGCCTCCGGCGCGCCGCTTTCCGACCAGCCCAGCATGCGCAGCAGGATGAAGGCCGGCAGGCAGAGCCAGGCCGCGCGGAAGCTGGCCAGCGCGCCCTCGGGCGAGCCGTCGATCAGCCCGAGCCCCGCGGGATTGCCGCGCGCCAGGAAGACCGCGCCGCGCAGCCCGGCGCCGAGCCGTCCCTGCACGGGGCTGCCGCCGGCGGGCGGCGGGGCGGGCGATGGGCCGGGCTGCTGGCCGCTCAGGCGAAGACCTCCTCGAGCACGGCGCGGTAGAGGCCCGCCAGGCCGCGCAATTCCTCGACCGGCACGCATTCGTTGGTCTTGTGCATCGTCGATCCGACCGCACCGAGTTCCGCCACGGGGCAGTAGCGCGCGATGAAGCGCGCATCGGATGTGCCGCCGCCGGTATCGAGCGTCGTCTCCAGCCCCGTGGTCTTCCGCACGGCGTTGCGCAGCGCCTCCACGAAGGGGCCGGGCTGGGTAAGGAAGCTCTCGCCGGAGCAGTCGACGCGCATCTCGTAGCGCGAGTCTTCGGCGCTCAGCGCCTCATGCAGGTACTCGGTCAGCTTCGCGGAGGTGTGCAGGTCATTGAAGCGGATGTTGATCATCGCCCGCGCCTCGGCGGGGATGACGTTGTTCGCCGTGTTGCCGACATCAAAGCCGGTGACCTGCAGCGTCGTCGCCTCGAAGAACTGGCTGCCCTGGTCGAGCGGCGTGGTGGTGAGTTTGTTCAGCACGCGCACGAGGCGGTGGATCGGGTTGTCGGCGCGTTGCGGATAGGCGCTGTGGCCTTGCGTCCCGAACAGCGTGATCCAGGCCGTCATGCTGCCGCGCCGGCCGACCTTCACGATGTCGCCCATCTGCACGCGCGAGGTCGGCTCGCCCACCAGCGCCATGTCCGGCACCTGGCCGTTCGCGGCCATCCATTCCAGCACCTTCACGGTGCCGTCCTTGGCCGGCCCCTCCTCGTCCCCCGTGATGAGGAGCGAGATCGAGCCCGGCTTGTCGCCGTTGCGCGCGATCCAGTCCGTCACGCCGGCGACGAAGGCGGCGATCGAGCCCTTCATGTCGCAGGCGCCGCGACCGTAGAGCAGCCCGTCCTTCACGACGCCGGAGAAGGGATCGTCCTGCCAGCCCTCGACCGCGCCGGGCGGCACGACGTCCGTGTGCCCGGCGTAGCAGAAATGCGGCCCCTCGGTGCCCCGCCGGGCAAAGAGGTTCTCGATCTCCCCGAACCTGAGACGCGTGCACTGGAAGCCCAAGGGCTTCAGCGCGGCCTCCAGCACCGCCATCGCGCCCGCATCCGCGGGCGTGACGGAGGGGCAGCGGATCAGTGCCTGGGCGAGCGGCAGCGGATCGGTCGCGGTGTTGGGGACGATGCGGTTCACGCTCCGCTCCTCGCTGGCGCTGCGGGGCTCCGCGACCGCATCGTCAATCCCGCAGCAGCTCGTTGATCGACGTCTTCGCCCGGGTCTGCTCGTCCACCGTCTTCACGATCACGGCACAGTAGAGGCTCGGCCCCGGCGAGCCGTCCGGCAGCGGCTTGCCCGGCAGGCTGCCGGGCACCACCACGGCATAGGCCGGCACGCGGCCGACATGCACCTGGCCCGTGGCGCGATCGATGATCTTCGTGCTGGCGCCGATGAAGACGCCCATCGACAGCACCGCGCCACGCTCGACGATCACGCCCTCGGCCACCTCGGAGCGGGCGCCGATGAAGCAGTCATCCTCGATGATGACGGGGTTGGCCTGCAGCGGCTCCAGCACGCCGCCGATGCCGACGCCGCCCGAGATATGCACGTTGGCGCCGATCTGCGCGCAGGAGCCGACGGTCGCCCAGGTG
>JAIYAI010000102.1 GCA_027489135.1 Acetobacteraceae bacterium | reverse complement strand
GGCCGCCCCGACGACGGCACCGACAGCGCCGGCTTCTTCAACGCGGAGTTCTTCCTGCCGCTCAGGCCGCCGGACCAGTGGACCACGGCGCGGAACCGCGACGGGCTGGTGCAGGCGATGCAGGCGCGGCTCTCGCGCGAGTTCGTGGGCATCGAGTTCAGCTATGCCCAGGCGATCAGCGACAACGTCCAGGAGGCCGCCTCCGGGGTGAAGGGCGCCAACGCGATCAAGGTTTTCGGGCCTGAACTGGACATCCTGGTGCGCAAGGCGGAGGAGATCCGCCGCATCCTGGCCACCGTGCCCGGCGTGGCCGATCTCGCGGTGTTCCGCTCGCTCGGCCAGCCCACGGTGTCGATCAAGATCGACCGCGCCAAGGCGGCGCGCTTCGGCCTCTCGGTCGACGACATCAACCAGGTCGTGCAGGCGGCGATCGGCGGGCGGGAGGCAGGACGGCTCTACGAGCCCGGCGGCGACCGCAACTTCCCGATCACCGTGCGCCTCGACGAGCAGTACCGCGACAATCTCGACGCCATCAACCGCATCCCCGTGGGCGGGCGCGGCGGCGCGACGCTGGGCGATGTCGCGGAGATCAAGCTGGTCTCCGGCGTCAGCTACATCTACCGCGAGGACGGCAGCCGCTACGTGCCGATCCGCTTCTCCGTCCGTGGCCGCGACCCGGCGAGCACGGTGGCGGAGGCGCAGGAACTGGTGGAGGCGCAGGTCGAGCTGCCGCCTGGCTACCGGCTCGACTGGGTCGGCGAGTTCCGCAACCTGCAGGAGGCGCTGAAGCGCCTGACCGTGGTGGTGCCGGCGGCGCTCGCGCTGATCCTGGTGCTGCTCTACGTGCAGTTCAATACGCTGCGGGAGACCCTGCTGGTCTTCGCCATCGTGCCGCTGTCGATCACCGGCGGCGTCGTCGCGCTCTGGCTCGCGGGGCTCAACTTCAGCGTGCCGGCGGCGATCGGCTTCCTGGCCCTCTTCGGCATCACGGTGATGGAAGGGATCATCCTGCTCTCCCACTTCAACCACCTGCGCCTGGAGGGCATGCCCTGGCGGCAGGCGCTGGACCAGGCCGGGCAGGACCGGCTGCGGCCCGTGTTCATGACCTGCTTCGCCAGCTTCTTCGGCCTGCTGCCCATGGCGCTGGCCACCGGCATCGGCGCCGATGTGCAGAAGCCGCTGGCGCTGGTGGTGGTGGGCGGCATTGGGCTGGTGCCGCTGTTCATCCTGGTGACCTTCCCGGCGATGATCGACCTGCTGGGCAAGCCGCGGGCGCTGCGCGTGGCCGAACGGCGCGCCGCCGCTGCGGCCGCCGCGGCGGGAGTACGCGCGTGAGGCTGCGTCATCGGTTGCTGGCCGGCATCGCGGCGCTGGCCCTGCTGGCGCCTGGGGTCGATGCCTGGGCGCAGTCCCGCCCGCGCCAGGCCGCGGCACCGGCCGAACCCGCGCCTCCGGGCAGCGGCATGGCCCCGCTGCCGGTGGGGCCGCGCGCCGCGCCGCTGACCCTGGCCGAGGCGGAAGGCCGGCTGGTCGCGCGCAACCTGACGGTGCTGGCGGCCCAGCGCGGCGTGGACGCGGCGCGGGCACAGCGGCTGGTCAGTTCGTCCCTGCCGCCGCCCACGGTCAACGTCGGCAACCTCTTCGGCCAGTTCAACCAGACCAATCGCGGCCTGCAGGGCGCGCAGTTCCTCTCCTTCGGCAACAACATCATGGTCGGCATCGAGGTGCTGATCGAGCGCGGCGGGAAGCGCACGCTGCGCACGCGCCTGGCCGAGGAGCAGATCAGCGTCGCCGAGGCGCAGGTGCTGGACGCGCTGCGTACGCAGATCTTCCAGTTGCGCCAGGCCTTCCTGGGCGCGCTGCTGGCCCGCGCCAACCTGGAAGTGGCGCTGGCCAACCGCGGCAGCCTCGACAATACGGAGGCGCTGCTGCGCCGCCAGGTGACGGACGGGGCCATCCCGGAAGGCGACCTGCTGCGCTTCCAGGCCAGCCGCGTCGCCTTCGAGGCCGAGGTGCCGAACAACGCCCAGGCCTATGCCGCCGGCGTCGCGCTGGTGGCGGCGCTGCTGGCCCAGGATCCCGGCGCCTTCCAGGAGGGGGCGGGGACAGCCACGGCGCTTGGCCTCTCGCCCGCCGCCCGGGCCGCGGCGCGGGAGGGGCGCGGCGGTTCGACGGCCGTGGTGCGCAGCATCCTCTCGCCCGTGGCCTTCGACCTTCGCGGGCGCTTCGACCAGCCCATCGGCGACATCGGCATCACCCGCGACGCGCTGGGCAATGCGGTCGCCAACCGGGCCGACGTTGTGGTGGCGCAGCGCCAGGCGAGCGCGGCCACGGCCAACCGTGCGCTGGCCGAGGCGGCGCGGTCGCGCGACGTGACGCTGGGCGCGAATTACGGGCGGACGCGGCTGAACCAGGACCTGCCGAATCCGCCGGGGCCGAACACCACGATCAACGCCAACAACATGTTCGGCTTCAACCTGTCGGTCCCGATCTTCACCAGCCGGATCACCGAGGGGAATGTCGGCATCGCCAGTGCGCAGCAGAGCCAGGCGGAGCTGCTGGCGCGCCAGGCCATGCTGGTCGCGCGCGCCGACTTCGCCACGGCCTGGGCGCAGTGGGAACAGGCGCGGGCGCTGCTGGCGCTCTACACCGGCGGTGCGCTGTCCCGGGCGGACGAGGCCTATCGCAGCACGGAGCAGGCCTATGCCGCGGGCGGGCGCAGCCTGATCGACGTGCTGGACGCGCTGCGCACCCTGAACGCGACGCGCGTGGCGGCGAACCAGGCTCGCTATTCCGCCCTGCTGGCCCTGGCGGCGCTGGAGCAGGCGACGGGGGTTTCGGGTCTGGCGCCGCGGCTGTAGCCTCGCGCCCTCGAACGAGGGGGAGACTGCGACCATGGATATGGACATCCGCGGCAAGAAGGTGCTTGTCACCGGCGGGTCGAAGGGCATCGGCTACCACTGCGGGCTCGCCTTCGCGGCTGAGGGCTGCGACGTGATCCTGGCGTCCCGCGACGGCGCGGCGCTGGAAGCGGCGGCCGGGCAGATCCGCGGGCGGCACAACGTCAACGTCTCCGTCCATGCCGGCGATCTCTCGAAGCCCGCCGACCGCGTGGCGCTGCATGCCGCGCATCCGGACATCGACATCCTGGTGAACAATGCCGGCGCCATCCCGGGCGGGACGGTGCACGACATCCCGCTCGACCGCTGGATCGAGGCCTGGAACCTGAAGGTCTTCGGCTACATCCACCTGACGCAGCTCTATCTGCCGGGGATGGAGGCGAAGAAGGACGGCGTCATCGTCAACATCATCGGCATGGCCGGCCGGGCGCCACGGGCCGACTACATCTGCGGCGCCTCGGGCAATGCCTCGCTGATCGCCTTCACCGCGGCACTGGGCGGCAAGACGCCGGACAACAACGTCCGCGTGCTCGGCATCGCGCCGGGCGCGACGATGACGGACCGGATCATCACGCTGAGCAAGTCCCGCGCGAAGACGAAGTTCGGCGACGAGAGCCGCTGGCAGGAGATGCTGGCCGGGCTGCCGCTCGGGCGTGCCGGCAAGCCGGAGGAGATCGCGGAGCTTGCGGTGTTCTGCGCCAGCCCGCGCGGCGGGTATCTGTCGGGCACCACGCTCGACGTGGATGCGGGCGCGCAGTTCCGGGGTTGAAGTTTCCGGGGGTGGTGCCGCCGCTTCGGCGCCACCCCCACCCAACCCTCCCCCGTCGGCGGGGGAGGGCTATTCGGTCCGCACACAGGCACGACCATGGAATTCAGACTCTCCGACGAACAGCGCGCCCTGATCGCGCCGGTGCGCGAACTGGCGCAGACGAAGTTCCGCGAACGCGCGCTGCGCTGGATGGACGGCACCTTCCCCTGGGAGAACATCAGGGAACTCGCCGCCCTCGGCGTGCTCGGGATGACGGTGCCGGAGGAATATGGCGGGCTCGGCCTGCCGGTCTTCGAGACGGCGCTGATCCTCGAGGAGATCGCCAAGGTCTGCTACCCGACCGCGATGGCGGTGCTGGGCGAGGCCGGGGTGCAGACCCGCGTCATCGCCCGCTACGCGCCGGACAGCATCCGCAGCCGAATCCTGCCGCAGGTCGTCTCCGGCGACTGCATCCTGTCGATCTGCATGACGGAGCCGCATGCCGGCACCGATGTCGCGAACTACCGCACCAACGCCGTCATCAAGGGCGACAGGGTGGTGGTGAACGGCGCCAAGACGCTGATCTCCCGCGCCGAGGAAGCCGGGATGTACGTCGTCTTCACCCGCATCGACGGCAAGCCGGGGCGGGAGGGCATCGGCTGCGTGCTGATCGAGCGTGGCGTGCCCGGCGTGCAGGTGACCGGCACCTACCACACCATGGGCGGCGAGAACCTGCACGAGATCCAGTTCAACGACGTCGAGTTGCCGCTGGAGAACCTCGTCATCCGCGAGGACGGCTTCAAGCGGCTGCTTTCCGCCTTCAACACGCAGCGCTGCCTGAACCCCTCGATCAGCCTCGGCCTGGCGGAGGGCGCCTTCGACGAGGCGCTGCGCTACACCCGGGACCGGCCGATCTTCGGCAAGCCGATCGCGGATTTCCAGGGCGTGCGCTGGAAGCTGGCCGACATGTACAAGGACATCGAGGCGGCGCGCGGCCTGCTCTACCGCGCCTGCTGGACCGCCGATCCCTTCCCCGATCCCTTCCTGGCCGCGACCGCCAAGGTCTTCTGCAACGAGATGGCGATCCGCGTGACAAACGAGGCCGTGCAGCTGCATGGCGGCTTCGGCTTCACGGACGAGTATCCGGTGTCGCGCCTCTATCGCGGGGCGCGCTACGGGTCGCTCGGCGGCGGCGCGTCGGAGACGCTGCGGGATCTCATCGGGCGGAAGCTGGTTGGCGAGGACCCGGGGCCGGACGGGATCATGGGGTTCGGCTACTTCTAGCGGCTATCCGGCCCGCAGGGCCGAGCGCGCTTCTGCGCGCCGCCGGAAGCCCGGCGAGCCAAGCGCGCGGATGCGCGCGCGTCACGCCGGAGGCGTGCTTCCGCACGACGCGCCTGAAGGCATCAATTCCGCAACCCGGGCGCCTCCTGCCCGGTCCGCGCGACATACTCGGTGTAGCCGCCGTCATAGTCGTGCAGCCCCTCGGGCGTCACTTCCAGCACGCGATTCGACAGCGCCGCCAGGAAATGCCGGTCGTGGGAGACGAAGAGCATCGTCCCCTCGAACTGCGCGAGCGCCGCCACCAGCATCTCCTTCGTGGCCATGTCGAGATGGTTGGTCGGCTCGTCCAGCACCAGGAAATTGGGCGGGTCATAGAGCATCTTTGCCATGACCACCCGCGCCTTCTCCCCGCCCGACAGGACGCGGCAGGGCTTGGCGACGTCGTCGCCCGGGAATCCGAAGCAGCCCGCCAGCGTCCGCAGCGAGCCCTGCGGCGCGAGGGGGAAGGCGTCCTCCAGCGTCTGGAAAACGGTGCGGTCGCCATCCAGCAGGTCCATCGCGTGCTGCGCGAAGTAGCCGAGCTTCACCCCGCCCCCCAGCGCCACCGTCCCCGCATCCGGAGTGGTATCGCCGGTGACCAGTTTCAGCAGGGTCGACTTGCCCGCCCCGTTCACCCCCAGCACGCAGCAGCGCTCCCGCCGCCGCATCAGCAGGTCGAGCCCGTCGTAGATCACGCGCGACCCGTAGCGCTTGGCCACGCCGCGCAACTTGGCGACGTCGTCGCCGGAGCGCGGCGGTGGGCGGAAGTCGAAGGCCACGGATTGCCGGCGCCGCGGCGGCTCCACCCGCTCGATCTTGTCGAGCTTCTTCACCCGGCTCTGCACCTGCGCGGCGTGGGAGGCGCGGGCCTTGAAGCGCTCGATGAAGTTGATCTCCTTGGCCAGCATCGCCTGCTGGCGCTCGAACTGCGCCTGCTGCTGCTTCTCGGCGAGCGCGCGCTGCTGCTGGTAGAATTCGTAATCGCCGGAATAGGAGGTCAGCGCGCCGGCATCGATCTCGACGATCTTGCCGACGATGCGGTTCATGAACTCG
>JAIYAI010000029.1 GCA_027489135.1 Acetobacteraceae bacterium | reverse complement strand
GGCGGTGCTGCCCGGCTTCACCGGCGATGTCAGCTACGGCATCGTCGTCGCGGCCGGCACCAGCGACGCCTGGATAGCGTTCTGGAGCCGCCTGCTGGGCGAGGCGATGCGCAGCCCCGCCATGCAGGACCGCATCCGCCAGCTTCACTGGGTGGACGCCTTCAACAGCCCGGAGGCCTATGCGGCCGAGATCCTGGCGCTGCGGCGGGAATGGCAGCCCATCATCCAGGCCACCGGGCTGCGCGCCGGCGGCTGATTCGGTGTCGGCCGCCTGAAGGGCGGCAGCGCGGAACCCGGCGGCCGACCCGCTTTCTTCAGGCGGCGGGTTGTGCCGGCGCCGGGGGCGGCTTCGAGTCGGCCGTGGCTGCCGGCACGGGATCGACCCCGAAGCGGAAGCGCTCTTCCTTCGCGGGCAGGTACATGGTGCCGAACAGCCCGTCCCAGACCGCCAGCGCCGTCCCGAAATTGCAGTCGTAGTGCCGCACGTCGGAGGAATGGTGCGCCTGGTGCATGTGCGGGCTCACGAAGATCCGGCTGAGCCAGCCCGGGAAGCCCATGGGGATCGGGCTGTGGCGCAGATGCGCGAAGGCCATGCCCCAGATGAAGGACACCACGTTCACGCCGAGCACGGTGAAGGCCGTCACCCGCGTGCCGGACAGCGACATGACCACGCCGAGCCCGACCCCCTGGCCGATCATGTTGAAGCAGAGATGCGCCAGATGCTCCTGCGGCCAGAAGCGGAAGGCGGTCAGCGGCGTCAGGACGGGCGGTGCGTGGTGCAGCTTGTGCATCCGCCAGAGGAACGGGATGCGGTGGAACAGCCGGTGCGACCAGTAGAGCATGAAGTCGCCGCAGATGAAGGCCGCGGCCGCGGCGGCCACCAGCACAAGCGGACCGGGCGTGGGTGCATCCGGATCGATCGCGCCGAAGACAGGCTGCAGCAGCACCACCGCGACGAAGATGCCGACCCAGGACATCATCAGCAGCACGGGCCCGAACAGGAAGGGCAGCGCCGTGCTGGCCACCCAGCAGGCGACGTCGACGGGCAGTTCCCGGAGATACGCCCGACGCTGGTCCGGGGTGACCTGTCGATGCACCTCGACGAAGCGCACGCCGGCCAGCTTGGCGATGACCAGCGCCGCGATCCCGGCCACGATGAGGCTCGGCCACCAGAAGGGCGAGATCGGATCGGTCAGGGTGCCCTCAAGCGAGTGCACCCAGTTGTCCACGGCGGTGGCGAGGTCGTATTCGGGAAATGGCATGGCGTCGCGCAAAATTGGACGAAGCGCTGCCGATATGCAAGCTGATCCGCGCAACCGTTGCGTGAACATGCCACCATTCCCGCGCCTGCTGTTCGGACCGACGCCCATGCCCGCGCTTCCGCTCCGCCGCCGTGGCCTGCTCCTCGTCGGGGCGGCCCTGGCGCAGCCCCGAACCGCCCCGGCGGCAGAGGCCCCCCCCACGCTCGAGATCGGCGAGATGACCGCGCCGCAGCTTCGCGCCGCCGTGGCCGCGGGGTGGAAGACGGTGATCCTGCCCTCCGGCGGGCTGGAGCAGAACGGGCCGCATGTGATCATCGCCAAGCACGACCACATCGTGCGGCACAACGCGCTGCGCATCGCGGAGGCGCTGGGCCGCACCCTTGTCGCTCCCGTGATCTCCTACGTGCCGGAGGGCGGCTGGGACCCGCCGACCGGCAACATGGCCTGGGCCGGCACGATCGGGGTCACCCCCCAGGTCTTCGCCGGCATCCTGGACGGGGCGGCACGCAGCCTGAAGCTCTCCGGCTTCACCGCCATCTGCATGATCGCCGACAACGGCGAGAGCCAGCGCCCGCAGGACGAGGTGGCGACGCGGCTCGATGCCGCCTGGCAGCGCCAGGGCGTGCGCGTGCTCAGCATCGGCGCCTACTACCGCAGCGCGCCGGCGCAGGACGTCTGGCTGCGCGGCCAGGGCCATCCGGAGGCGTCGCTCGGCGCGCATGCCGGCCTCGCCGACACATCCGAACTCATGGCCGTGCATCCCGCGGGCGTCGATCTCGGGCGGCTGGAAGGCCGCAGCGGCGCGGCGCTGGAACGGGTGGGCGCCAGCGGCGACCCGTCCCGCGCCTCGGCGGAGATCGGCCGCGCCATCCTGCCCATCCGCATCAACGCCGCGGTCGAGGAGATCCGCGCCCGGCTCGGCCCGCGTTGAGGGCAGGGCCCCGGCGGCCCATATTGGCTCTCATCCGATGGAGGCCGCGATGCCGATCGACCCGTCCCTGCCCTTCGTGCCTGCGAACATCGCCGTGCTCACCGTCTCCGACACGCGGGACCTTGCCTCCGACCGCTCCGGCCAGACCCTGCAGGACCGGATCGAGGCCGCGGGCCATCGCTGCGTCGCGCGGGAGATCGTGAAGGACGAGGCCGACGCGATCGAGGCCGTGCTGCGCCGCTGGATCGCCGACCCGGCCATCGACTGCGGCATCACCACGGGCGGCACGGGCATCACCGGCCGGGACGTGACGCCCGAGGCCTTCAAGCGCG
>JAIYAI010000031.1 GCA_027489135.1 Acetobacteraceae bacterium | reverse complement strand
GCATGACGGTGATCAGGGACATGCGGGACGAGGACCAGGAGGCGGTCATCGCCCTCTGGCACGCGGCGGGGGTGGCGCGGCCCTGGAACGACCCGGTGCGGGACATCGCCTTCGCCCGGCGCGGGCCGCATTCGACCGTGCTGGTGGCGGATGTCCAGGGGCGGGTCGCGGCCTCCGCCATGGTGGGGGAGGACGGGCACCGGGGCTGGGTCCACTACGTCGCCACCGATCCGGCGGTGCAGGGGCAGGGCCTTGGGCGCGCGGTCATGGACGCCGCGGAGGCTTGGCTGAAAGCGCGGGGGGTCTGGAAGGTCCAGCTGCTGATCCGCGGCGACAATGCGGGCGTGCAGGAATTCTACGGGAAGCTGGGGTACCGGGATACGGGGTCGGTCTGCTTCCAGAAGGTGATCGGGTAGGCCGGGTCAGCCGTAGCCGTCCTCCTACCAGGCGCGGGATGGGGCGGAACCCAAGCCCCCTGTAGACCTCCGCGAGCGGCAGCGAGCGGCAGCGAGCGGCAGCGAGCGGGCGGGATCAGCGATCTCCACCACCGCGTCCAGCCCGCCCGCGAACCGCGAGTCCCATCCCGCCGCACCGCGGGCATGCGCGATGACGCCGGGACGGTTAGGGTCGACGATCAGGATGCGGCGAACCGCGGGGACCGACTTGTACTCCTCCGGCTTGCGGCTCTGGTCGAGGGCGGACGTTGCGGGCGAGAGCACCACCAGCGCCGGCACATCCGCCGCCCGGTCCTAGCCCAGGAAGCGACCGCAATCGACCGAGACGTCGGGGTACCGGCTGTTGCCGTTCGGAATGCGGATGGCGATGTCCGCGGTGTTCACCACGCAGGGGCCGCCGCGCAGCCGGCCATTCAGGGCGGCGATCAGGTTGCCGACGATCCGGTCGTGTCGCCGCGTGGCGCCGACCATGGCCCGGGGCTGGCCGTCGACAAGCTCGTACCGGGTTCCCTGCAGTTCGAGCCAGGCGAAGAACTGCACCTCGGCCAGCCGCTCATCCGCTGCCTCGGAGATGCCGGAGATATCGCGTGGCCGCCGCGAGCGATGCAGCACCGGCGGCCTCGATGGTTGCCCTCGGCCCCCGTCCCCCATATACCCGGCTCGATTTCGCGGGCGCGCCGGCAACCCTGCCGCGCGCCCTTTTCCCGTTCACCCCCTCACACCCGGGTCCGACCGCCATGGCGAAGATGCAGGCCAACCAGATGCGTGCGGGCATGGTCATCGAGTTCGAAGGCCAGCGCTACACCATCCTGAAGCAGAACATCATGATCCCGGGCAAGGGCGCCGCCGTGATCCAGGTGGAGATGCGCAACATCAAGTCCGGCGCCAAGAAGGACCAGCGCTGGCGCACCGCCGACACGGTGGAGCGGCTGGAGACGGCGGATGAGGAGTTCACCTTCTCCTATGCGGAAGGCGACAGCCTGATCCTGATGCACCCCGAGACCTTCGAGCAGACCACCGTGTCGAAGGACATCCTCGGCGACCGCCTGCCCTTCCTGGTCGAGAACATGATCGTCAATGTCCGCCTGATCGAGGGCGAACCCGTGGCGATGTCTTTGCCCGAGCAGGTGACACTCGAGGTGGTGGAGGCCGATCCGGTGGTGAAGGGGCAGACCGCCTCCTCCTCCTACAAGCCGGCCATGCTGTCGAACGGCGTGAAGACCATGGTGCCGCCCTTCGTCACCGCCGGCGAGCGCATCGTGGTGAAGACCGAGGACGCCTCCTACGTCGAGCGCGCCAAGGGCTGAGCCGGCGGTTCCGCCGCGTTCCCGGGAGGCCATGTGCCAGGCTCAGGCATGCTGGGCACCCTGCCCCCGCGGATGCAGCCGGACGCGGCTCTCGGCACCTGGCATCGCTTAGGGGCGGGCGGGCTGGTCTACGAGGTCATCGGCCCCGCTGCGGCCCTGCCCGACGGCCCCAGGCGCAGGCGGATCCGCGTGGTCGAAAGCGGCGAGGAACTGGACGTCCGGCTCGCCGAAATCCTGGACGACCCGCGCGCCGCCTGACGCGCCGCGGCGCGCCTCCTTGGTGAAGGGCTGACCCCCGGCTTCGGCATTTGCGCCGCGCCGCGCATCCCGCCTAAACGCGGCACCTGCCTCGCCTCGGGCCGTCCCGAAGGACCATCATGACCGCCTCCCCTCGCCTCTCCCCCGCCCTCAATGTCGTCGTCTCCGCCGTGCAGAAGGCGGGGCGCCGCCTGCTGCGCGACTTCGGCGAGGTCGAGCAGCTCCAGGTCAGCGTGAAGGGCACGGGGGACTTCGTCTCCCGGGCCGATCTCCGCGCCGAGGAGACGCTGCGCACGGAACTCTCCCGCGCCCGCCCCGCCTTCGGCTTCCTGATGGAGGAATCCGGCGCGCATGGGCCGGCCGACTGGGAATGGCGCTGGGTGGTCGATCCGCTCGACGGCACCACGAACTTCCTGCACGGCATCCCGAACTGGTGCATCAGCGTCGGCATCGAGAAGCGGATCGCCGAGGACAAGACCGAGCTGATGGCCGGGGTGGTGTACGCGCCGGCGCTCGATGAGCTCTACTGGGGCGAGAAGGGCGCGGGGTCCTTCCTGAACGACAAGCGCCTGCGCGTCTCCGGCCGGCGCTCCCTGACCGAGGCGGTCTTCGCCACCGGCATCCCCTTCGCCTCCGTCCCCCGCAAGGCGGAGTTCAGCGCCATCCTCGCCCGCGTCATGCCGCAGGTCGCCGGCGTGCGGCGCATGGGCTCGGCCGCGCTCGACCTCTGCTGGACCGCGGCCGGGCGCTACGAGGGCTACTGGGAACTCGGCATCAAGCCCTGGGACATGGCCGCGGGCCTGGTGATCCTGCGGGAGGCCGGGGGCTTCGTCTCCGACCCCGACGGCAACGAGCCCTACCCGTCGGGCAACGTCGTCGTCGGCAACCAGACCCTGCAGCCGAAGCTGCGGGAGATGGTGGCGGACGGCATCGCCGCCGTCGCCGCAAGGCGCGGCGCCACCGAATAAGCGCCGCAAGGCGCGGGGGCGGCGACGGGTCCGGCTGCCCCGTCAGCCCGTCACCATCCCGCACCCACCTTCGTTGATCGGCCGGAAGGCCTGCTCCGCCGGCACCGTGCGAAGCCGGCGGTAGTAGTCCCAAGGGTAGCGCATCTCCGACGGCGCCTTCACCTGGTAGAGGTAGGAGGGGTGGATCACCCGCCCGTCCGCCCTGACCGCGCCGCGCCCGAAGAGCGGGTCCTCCGTCGGCATTTCCTTCATCCGCCGGATCGTCGCCGCGCCGTCCGCCTTCGCCTGCACCACGCCCAGGCTGTGCGCCGCCTTCAGGTAGTGCAGCGTCGCCGAGTAGCCGCCGGCATGGATGTGGTTCGGCGCGAGGTTCCGGAACTGCGGCTGGAAGCGCTTCGTGAAGGCGCGCGTGCCGTCGTCCTGGTCCCAGTAGAAGGTATCGGCCGCGATCAGCCCCTGCGCGGAGGCGAGGCCGATGGAATGCACGTCGTTGATCAGGATCAGCGGCGCCGCGATGCGCACGCCCGACTTGACCAGCCCGAACTCGGCGGCCTGCTTCACGCAATTGGCGATGTCGTTGCCGCCATTGGCCAGGCCCAGCACCTTCGCCCGCGAGGCCTGCGCCTGGACGATCTGCGCCGAAAAATCCGTCGTCTGCGGGAAGGGATAGCGGCCAGAGCCCAGCACCCGCCCGCCCGCGGCCTTCACGAAATTGCCGGTATCCCGCTCCACCGCATGGCCGAAGGCGTAGTCGGCGGTGATGAAGTACCAGGTATCGCCGCCCTCCTGCACCAGCGCGGTCGCGGTGGCATAGGCCTGGCTCCAGGTGTCGTAGACCCAGTGCAGGTGGTTCGGCCCGCAATTCTTCCCCGTGAGGTCGGAGGAGGCGGCGCCGGTGAAGATCGCGACCTTGTTCTTCTCCCGCGCCAGGTTGGCGACGGCGAAGGCGATCGCGCTGTTCGGCACGTCGAGCACGACGTCCACATCCTCCCGATCGTACCAGCTACGCGCGGCGTTCAGCCCGACCTCGGCGCGGTTCTGGAAGTCGAGATGGATGATCTCCGCCCGGAAGCCGGGATGCCCCTTCACGAAATCCTCGACCGCGAGGCGCGCCGCGATGACCGATCCCATGCCCGTGTTGTCGGAATAGGGGCCGGAGAGGTCGGTCAGCACGCCGATTCGGATCGCCGGGGTCTGGCCGCGGGCGCGACGCGGGGCGAGCGGCGCGAGGGACGCTGCCGCAGCGCCGCCGAGCAGCGCGCGACGGGATGCGAGGGGGCCGGTTGGGGCCATTGGACAACACTCCCTGGGTCGTTGCGGCGGGTCATTGCGCGCTCGCCGATCCGTCAAGGCTAGACCGGTCCGCACCGGCGCACCACCGGGGATGCAACCCGCCCCCACGCCGCCTATGCTGCGCCGGTGCATCCAGTGATTCGCGCCCTTCTGCTCGGCCTGCCGGTCATCCTGCCGCTCGCCCCGGCGGCGGGGCAGGACGCGCCCGCGGCCGAGGACGCTGCCGCACCCGCGCCACCCGCCCTCGAGCCACCGCCGCCGGTCCGGCTGCCGCCCTACCCGCCGCCCTCCTCGGCCACACCGGACCCGCGCGCCGCCCTCGCCGGCCCGCTGCCGGGGCTGGAGCAGCGGGCCGAGGGCGGCTGGCGGCTGCGCTTCGCCCCCGCCAACAGCCCGACCCTGCCCAGCCCCGCTGCCGCGACCCTCGGCGAACTTGGCCGGCGGCTCGCGCAGCAGCCCGGCGGCCGGGTGACCGTGGTCGCCCAGGCCTCCGGCCCTACCACCGATGCCTCCGTCGCGCGGCGCCTGTCGCTCGAGCGCGGCATCGCCGTGAAGCAAGCGCTCGCCGCCGGCGGCCTGGCGGAGACGCGCATCGACATCCGCCCCGCGGGCGTGACGCCGGAAGCGGTGGACGCCGTCGACGTGCTGCCGCCGACGGCGCCGAGGAATCCCCCCCCGCGATGACGAAGCCTGAACGCTATCTCTGGCGGATGCTCGCCTTCCTCGGCGTCGTGGTCTTGCTCGGCGTCGTGCTGCACCGGGAGGTGGCGACCGCCTTCGCGACCAATCTCGAGCTCAACATCCTGATCCTCGGCGTCCTCTCGGTGGGCGTGTTCTGGACGCTGCGCCTCGTGCTCATGCTCCGCCCCGAGGTTGCCTGGGTCGAGAATTTTCGCGCGCCCCGCGTCGGCGCGCCGGCGCAACCGAGCCCGCGCCTGCTCGGCCCCATGGCGTCGATGCTGGCGCTGCGGCGGTCGGAGCGCGTCTCGCTCTCCGCCCCCGCGATGCGCAGCGTGCTGGATGGCATCGCGTCGCGCCTCGACGAGGGGCGTGAGATTGCGCGGTATCTGACCGGCCTGCTGATCTTCCTCGGCCTGCTCGGCACCTTCTGGGGGCTGCTGCTGACGATCGGCTCGGTCTCCGACGTCATCTCCGACATGTCGGTTGGCTCGGGCGACATCAACCAGCTCTTCAGCCAGCTCAAGTCCGGGCTGTCGCAGCCGCTGCGCGGCATGTCGGTGGCATTCTCCTCCTCCATGCTGGGCCTCGCCGGCGCGCTGGTGCTCGGCTTCCTCGACCTCACCGCGGGCCAGGCGCAGACGCGCTTCTTCAACGAGCTCGAGGAATGGCTCGCCGGCCTCACGCGCCTCTCCTCCGCCGGCCCGGGCGGGGAGGAGGGCGGCGGCGTGCCGGCCTATGTCCAGGCGCTGCTGGAGCAGACGGCGGAGAACCTCGACGGGCTGCAGCAGATCCTCCTGCGCGGCGAGGAGGGACGCGCCCAGGCCAACCAGGCGATGATCCAGCTCACCGAGCGCCTGTCCGTGCTGACGGAGCAGATGCGCGCGGGGCAGACCATGATGGTCCGCGTCGCGGAGCAGCAGCAGGCGCTGGCGCCGGTACTGACGCGCCTCGCCGAGGCGAGCACGGCCGAGGCGCAGCGCGAGGAGGCGATGCGCGGGCATCTGCGCGCCATCGAGGCGGCGCTGCAGCGGCTGCTGGAGGACAGTGCCGCGGGGCGCACCCAGGCGACGAACGAGATCCGGACGGAAATCCGCGTGGTGGCGCGGACGATCGCGGCGCTGGCGGAGGAACAGCCGCGGTGAGCGTCGGGACGATCTGGAGGGGCGCTGCCCCTCCAGGCCACCCCGCCAAAGGCCGAAAGGCCTCTGGACACCCATTGTCATCCTTCGTGGATCACCGGACTCGGCAGGTCCGAATCACCGGCGGGGCGGGATCCGCAGAAAACGGGTTCAAAGGGCCTTTCGGCCCTTTGCGGGGTGAGGTTCGGAGAGGGGCCGCGCCCCTCTCCGAGAGCCAGGCACACTAGTGCCCATCTCCTCCCGACGCCGCGGCGGCGAAGCCGGACTGAACGCCTGGCCCGGCTACGTGGACGCGCTCGCCACGCTGCTGATGGTCATCATCTTCGTCCTGCTCGTCTTCGTCCTCGCCCAGGGCTTTCTCTCCGTCGCGCTCTCCTCCCGCGACGAGGCGCTGGACCGGCTGAACCGCCAGGTCGCCGAGCTCGCCGACCTGCTGGCCCTGGAGCGTGGCCAGGCCGAGGCGCTCCGCGCCACCCTCACCCGAACCGCCGAGGAACTCCAGGGCGCCGCTGCCGCCCGCGACGCGCTGACCGCGCAGCTCCGCGACGCGCGCGAGGAACGCGACCGCGCCGGCACCGAGCGTGATGCGCAACGCGCCGAGCGCGACCGCCTCGCCGCCCGCCTCGCCGATCTCGAACTCGCCGCGCGCGGCGGCGCCGAGCGGCTGGCGACGCTGGAGCAGCAGGTCGCCGCCGCGCAGCGCCGCGCCGAGGCCGCCGGCGGCGACACCGCCCAGACCCTGCAGCGCCTGACCGAAACGGGCCGCACCCTCACCGCCGAGCAGCAGGCCCGCACCCGCGCCGAGGCCCCGGTCGCGGACCTCGACCGCGCGCTCGCCGAAAGCCGCGCCGCGACCGAGACCGCACGCCGGAGCCTCGCCGAGATCCAGGCCGCGCGCGCCGAGGCCGAGCGCCAGCTTGCCGCGCTGCGCAGCCAGGCCGCGGCGCTCGATCGCCAGGTGCAGGCCGACCGCGCGACGATCGAGGCCAGGCTCTCCGACCTCGCCCGCCTGACGGCCGAGATCCGCGCGCTGGCCGCGCTGCGCGACCAGCTCGAACGCCAGGCGCGGGAGGCCGAGGTGCGTGCCGTGGCCGAGCAGCGCCGGCGCGAGGCTGCGGAACAGGCGACCGCGGAGCAGACCCGCCGGCGCGACGCAGCAGAACGGACGGCCGCCGAGCAGGAACGCCTGCGCACCGCCGCCGAGCAGGCCGCTGCGGAGCAGGATCGCCTGCGCCAGGGCCTGCTCCG
>JAIYAI010000808.1 GCA_027489135.1 Acetobacteraceae bacterium | reverse complement strand
GGCGCATGCGCGCCCGGTTCCTCCCTCAGCCCGGCCAGGCGGATGACCGACCCCAGCGTCGTGCCCTGCACCAGCACCGTCGCCAGGATCACTCCGAAGGCCGCCACCAGCATCAGGTCACGCCCCGGCATCTCCTCCGGCAGGCTGAGCGCAACGGCCAGGGTGACGACGCCGCGCATCCCGGCCCAGCTCATCACGAGCGCACCGCGCGGGCCCAGCGGCCGCGCGCGGCGCCAGCCCAGCCGGCCGAGTAGCGCCAGCAGGGCATCGGCGCCGAAGATCCAGGCGAAGCGCGCCACGGTCACGGCCAGGATCACCACGGCGACGGTCCCGGCCATGTCGCGCAGCACCACCCCGAAGCCGCCGACGCGCTCGATCACCTCGCGCAGCGACAGGCCGATCAGGATCAAGACCGCGGCCTCCATCAGGAAGATCATCATCGTCCAGAAGGCATGCGCGCGGATCCGCACGGTCGCGGGCAGGATCTCGTGCTGGTACCAGCCGCAGACGAGGCCGGCGGCGACGGTGGCGATGACGCCCGAGACATGCACCGCCTCCGCCGCCAGGTAGGCGCCCCAGCAGACCAGCACCGAGGCCGCGATCATCAGCGTGTCGTCGCCGAGGCGGCGCAGCAGCAGAACCCAGGCCGCGCCGATCGCCCCGCCGACCGCGGCGCCGCCCAGTAGCAGCAGCGCGAAGCTGCCGACCGCGTCGCCAAGATGCAGGCTGCCGGTCAGCGTGGCGGCGACGGCGACGCGGAACAGCACGAGGCCGGTCGCGTCGTTCAGCAGGCTCTCCCCCTCCAGCAGCGTTCCCAGGCGGCGCGGCAGCTTCACCCGCTGCAGCACGGCGCGGGCGGAGACGGCATCGGGCGGGGAGACGATGGCGCCGAGGGCGAGGCAGGCGGCCCAGGGCAGGCCAGGCTCCACCAGCTTCACCGCCACCGCGACGACGGCGGCGGTGAAGAGCACGGCGCCAACGGCGAGCGAGGCGATGCCGGCAAGGTGCCGGCGGAAGGGGGCCAGGGCGGTGAACCAGGCGCCGTCCATCAGCAGCGGCGGCAGGAAGATCACCAGGACCAGCTCGGGGTCGAGTTCGATCACCGGCAGGCCGGGGATGAAGGCCAGCGCGCCGCCGCCGAGCAGCAGGGCGACGGCGGGCGGCAGTCGCAGGCGGAGCGCCGCGTAGTGCAGCAGCACGATCGCCAGCGCCATGCCGATGAGGAGTTCGAAGCCTTGGGTCGCGTGCATGTCCTGCCGGGCCGTGGGGGAGACGGCAGGGTGGGGCGGGATGGTGCGGTGCGGCAAGCGGCCTGGCGGGAACCGCGCGTGACCCGACGGCGCCTTGGTCGCGGGCGCCCCGGACCGGGCGGCGCGTTACCCTCGGACGCGCCGGGGCGAAGCCTGGACCTGCGCGGCCCGTGGCGGGCCGGGCGAAGCATCCGCTCGAGGCCGCATCGTGCACGCCCCCCGCATCGTCCCGCTAACGGCCGACCACCTCCCGGCGGCCCGGACCGTCATCGATGCGGTCGGCCTGTTCCCGTCCGCCCTGCTGGACGGGATGGCGGCTCCCTTCCTCGACGCGACGGCGCCGGAGGAGATCTGGTGCGTGGCGACCCTGGGCGGCACCGTCGCCGCGCTGGCCTATGGCGCGCCGGAACGGATGACCAAGGGGACCTGGAACCTGCTGCTGATCGCGGTGGATCCGGCCCGCCAGGGCCAGGGGCTCGCCGGCCGCCTGACGCGCCATGTGGAGGCGGAGGCACGGCGGAGGGGCGGCCGGATCATGCTGGTCGAGACCTCCGCGCTGCCCGGCTTCGGCCGGACGCGCGCCGTGTACAGCCACCTGGGCTATGTCGAGGAGGGGCGGATCCGGGGCTTCTACGCCGCGGGCGAGGACAAGGTGATCTTCTGGAAGGCGCTGGGCGAGGCGGCGGCAGGTCCCGCTGGCGTGGGCTTACGATAGCGCCGATCCGGGCCGCGGCGGCCGGCACTGCCCACACGCGTGCCCCGCGGCCGCGCCGCGCGACGCTATCCGGCTGCGGACGGCGCGGGCCTTACGACGCCGGAGCGGCACGGCCGGTGCGGAAGCTGAGCGACTTCACCCGGTAGCTGCTGTCCACGAGGCAGATCGCACGCCGGCGGCCGTCCCGCGCCGAAAGACTGATCACGGCGTTGTCGCCCCGTGTCTCGCGGCCGTCGAAGGTGATGGCGGTGATGGGCACGCGCAGGCGGCGCGCCATGACCGCGGCACAGGCCTGCTCCTGGCCGATGTCAGCCTGCACCACGGGCAGGACGGCCGGCGGCTCGATGGGCGCCGTGGCCGCGACGGGCGGCGGCGCGGGCTCGGCGCAGGCGATGAGCATCAGGGGGAGGGCGAAGGGGATCAGGCGCATATCGGTCTCCTGCACCCGTAACGTGACAGGGGCGCGCGGGTTGCCGCGCCAGAAGACGGGATGGGGCAGGGCGGCAGGCGCTGTGCTGGCGGCATTCATACCCCGCCCTGCCGATCCAGTCTCGTGCCTGGGCGGATCGAGACGGATGGCAGGATGGGCAGGCCGCGGGGGATGCTGGTGCCGGCACGCGGATTTGAACCGCGGACCTACTGATTACGAATCAGTTGCTCTACCACTGAGCTATGCCGGCATCGCGCAGCGGGGCGGCTCATAGCGCCACACCCGCCGCAGGACAACATGGCCCGTTGCTTCAGGCCATGGTCGAACAGGATGGCCGCAGCGTCAGGCCATCATCGGGACGGCCCGCCCCAGGCCTCAGGCCATCTTCTCGGCCGTCAGCCGCGACGTCGCGGCCGCCGCCGGCTTCGCGCTCACGGGCTTGGCATTCGCCCCCGGCAGGCCCCAGGCGATCTCGCCCACCGTGTCGCAGGCCTGGCAGGCCGGCTTCCACATGTCATGCGCCGTGCCGCAATGACCGCAGCGCCAGCCCGGCTCGGGCTGCGCCGTCGCCGCCTCGCGCAGCCAGCGCGCCTGCGCCGCCCGCGCCTCCGGCGTGTTGCCGTGCTCGGCCTCTTCCAGCTCGGACAGCATCAGGTAGGCCCGGCGGTCGGACTTGCCATCGCGCAGCAAGCTGTCGAGCGCGTTGCGCGCGCGCCCCGTCAGCCCGGCATCCAGCGCCGTCCGCGCCAGCAGCAGCCGGCTTTCGGTATGCGACGGGTTGCGCCGCACCAGCGATTCCGCGGCGCGCATCCGGGCCGGGGCATCGCCCGCGCCGGCCAGGTAGGCGGCGGCCAGATCGGGATGCGGTGCACGCGACCAGCTGTCCTCCAGCACCGACTTGGCCTGGCGGTCGGAGCCATTGCCCGTCAGCCGCTTCGCATAGGCCAGCGCGGCGGGGGTGAAGCCCGGGTTCGCCTCGAAGGCCTGCTTCTCCAGCGCCGCGGCGGCGGCGGCGGTGGTCTCCTGCTCGGCGGCGGCCAGGGCCAGTTGCGCCCGGTTGCCATCCTTCGGGGCGAGGGCCAGCGCCTCACGCCAGTCGCGGGTGCGCAGCGCGAGCTGGGCGCGCTCCTCGCGCAGCCAGGCGGCGCCGGGGTTCACGGCCTCCGCCTCGCGGGCGATGCGCAGCGCCTCGTCCCAGTCCTCGCGCTCCATCGCCGCGCGCAGCAGG
>JAIYAI010000171.1 GCA_027489135.1 Acetobacteraceae bacterium | reverse complement strand
GCGGGCGGCTCGCGCCCTGGCTGGCGGTGGCCTTCGCGGCCGGCATCGGCGGCTACTTCGCGCTGGAGACGGAGCCCGATCCGCGCTGGGCCTGGGCCGCCCTGGCCGCGCCCATCCCGGCGCTGGCGCTGCTGCGGCGGCATGCGGTACTGGCCTGGCTGGCCGGCCTGCCGGCCGCGGCGGCGCTGGGGGCGGGGCTCGCGCTGGCCACCGCCGCGACGCGACCGTCGCCGCTCGACCTGCCGCGCGGCGCCGTCGTCGTGGAGGGCATGGTGCGGCAGGTCGATATCCTGCCGGAGGGGCGGCGCGTGACGCTGGCGGCGCCGCGTCTCGACGGCGGCGACCCCCTGCCCCGCACCCTGCGCATCCGCCTGCGCAGCGGCGACCCGGCCAGCCCCGCGCCCGGCGACCGCATCACCGTGCGCGCGCTGGTCCGCCCGCCCGCCGCGCCGGCCTGGCCGGGCGGGTGGGACTTCCAGCGCGCGGCGTTCTTCTCCGGCCTCGGCGGCAGCGGTTTCGCCATCGGCCCTGCCCGGGTTGAACCCGGGGACGAGGCACCGCCGCTGGCAGGGCTCCGCACCGCGATGGAAAGCCGGGTGTTGGCGGTGCTGCCGGCGCCGGCCGGGCCGATCGCGGTCGCGCTGCTGGTCGGCGGGCAGAGCGCCATCCCGGAGCCCGACCTGGTGGCGATGCGGGATTCCGGGCTGGCGCACATCCTCTCCGTCTCGGGGATGCATATCGCGATCGTGATGGGGCTGGTCTTCGCCACGCTGCGATGCGGCATGGCGGCGATCCCCCCCCTGGCGCTCCGCGTCCCGGTGAAGGCCGTCGCGGCGCTGGCGGCGCTGGCGGCGGGCGGCTTCTACATGGTGCTGACCGGCATGCAGGTGCCGATGCTGCGCAGCTTCGCCATGGCGGCGCTGGCGACGCTCGCGCTGCTGGCGGGGCGGCGAGCGCTGACGGTGCGGGCCTGGGCGCTGGCGCTGGCGGTGGTGCTGGCGGTCGATCCCGCCGCGCTGCTGGGGCCGAGCCTGCAGATGAGCTTCGCCGCGGTGCTCGCCCTGATCGCGGGCTGGGAGGCGCTGCGACCCTGGGTGCGCGCCTGGCCCGGACGGCAGCGCTTGTGGGGCAAGGTGGCGCTGTTCCTGGGCGGGACGGTCCTGACCTCGCTGATCGCGGGGGCGGCGACGACGCCCTTCGGGCTGCACCATTTCGGCCGGGTGCAGCTTTACGGCGTGGTGGCGAATGCGGTCGCCGTGCCGCTGACCTCGGTGCTGATCATGCCGGCGGGGCTGGTTGCGACGCTGGCCATGCCGATCGGGCTCGAAGCCTGGCCGCTGCGCGCGATCGGGGCGGGGATCGATGCGATGCTCGTCGTCGCGCGGGTGGTCGCGTCATGGCCCGGCGCGGCGCTGGCGCTGCCGCCGCTGCCGCTGCCGGGGCTGGTGGTGACGGCGGCGGGGCTCGTGCTGGCCTGCCTTCTGCGCGGGCGGGCGCGCTGGCTGGGCGGCGTGGTGATGGCCGCAGGCATGGCCGGGGGGATGGCGCTGCACCGGCCGCCGGACCTGCTCGTCTCGGCCGATGCGCGGCTGGTCGCGGCACGGGTGGAGGCGACGGTCTGGCTGCAGCGCGCCACAGGCGCCTCCGGCCTGACGCGGGAAAGCTGGCTCCGGCTCTGGGCGGCGGAGGCGGCCGAGCCCTTCCCACGCGAGGGCAGGGCGGCGGACGGGCGGCTGCGCTGCACGCCGGGCGCCTGCGTCATCACGCCACGGGAGGACGGCCCGCGCGTCGCGCTGCTGCGTGGCGATGCCCCGCGGGAGGCCTGCGCGACGGCGGCGCTGGTCGTCTCCGCCGAACCGGTCAGGGGACGCTGCGCCGCGCGGGTGATCGACCGCTTCACCGTGTGGCGTGACGGCGCGCAGGCGGTGTGGATCGGGCCGGTGGGGGTGGAGGTGCTGTCCGACCGCGCCTGGCGCGGCACGCGGCCCTGGGTGCCGCCCGTCCCCCTGCCCCGGGTCGCGCGCGAGCCGCCGGCGCAGACGGAGTAGCCGATGTCCGCAGCGGCCGATCCATCCCCTCAGCAGGCGCCTCGGGGGATCGGACGCTACCCGGGTTCGAAGGCGTGGGCGGCGAGGTCGACGGCCAGCATCGCCGCATCGACCGGCGCCTTGGGCTGCAGCAGCACCAGCGTGCCGGCGCTGCCGACCAGGTCGAAATGCCGCAGCACCGGCGGCTGGTAGGCGGGGCGGGCCCAGAAGTCGTGCACCAGCAGATGGGCCCCCGGCGCGAGGCGCGGCACGGCGGCCAGCGCGCAGGCGACGCGGAAGCGGCCATCGACCAGGACGAAGTCGACCGGCCCGGCCTGCTCCCAGGGGTCGCGCCAGTAGCGCGGCCAGTGCGGCATGGCCTGCACCGCGCGCGGCCAGCCCCAATCCCCTGTCGGGCCGATATCGACCGGAACCAGGGTGAGCCGCCCCGTGGCAATGGCTCCCGCACAGGCGGGATCGGCAGCGACGCGGGCGAGCCAGGCAGGATCGGAATCGATCGAGCAGAGCCGCCCGACGCCGGCGTCCAGCAGCAGCGCCGTGCTGCCGCCGCAGCCGAATTCGAGGCCCGCAGCGCGTCCTTCGGCGGCGGCGCAGAGAAGGCGCTGCTCGGCCGCCGTCATGGCGGGGGCGAGCGTGGCTGGTGCCTCGATGGTCAGGCTCATCCTGGCGGACACTCCCCAGATGCGGGGCCAGTGTCGCCGGCGGCGGTTAGCAAAGCGCGAAGGCGGCGCCCGGGGGGGAGGCAGGCCGCGATGCGCGTCAGACCTGGTTCGCCTCGCGCGCCATGGCCGGGATCAGGACGAGGTCGCTGATCGCCCAGGTGCCGGAAACGACGAAGCCGAGCAGGCCGAGGCCGCTGCCGAGCAGCGGCAGCGAGATCAGGGTGATGGCGGCCATCCCGGCGGCGGCGAGATCCCGGCCGAGATAGAAGCGATGCAGCCCGAAAAGGCCGCCCAACAGACAGAGCGCGTAGGCCAGCCCGACGGAACGTCGGCGCGGCGCCGCCTTGAGAACCAGGCTCATGCAATCCCCCTAAGCCGCCGCCCCCGCGAGATTTTCACGGTCCCCTGGGCCACGGTGGGCTGATCCTGCGCCGCAGCACGAGGCATGTGAAGGCAGGTCGCGCTGACAATGCCGCCATCGCCGCAAGGCGTGACTGCGATGCAACGGTGGGGTGCGGCCGGTATGCCACAAGCGGCACGCTTGTCGGGACCTCGTCAGGTTCCCGTCGCTCGCCTAGTCTCGACGCGGTGCGCGCTGCGCGGGGAGACAGGCATGATCGAGCTCTACACCTGGAACACGCCGAATGGGCGCAATATCAGCGTGGCGCTGGAGGAGATGGGGCTGGCCTATGCGGTCAAGCCCGTCGACATCTCGAAGGGGCAGCAGTTCGACCCGCACTTCCTCTCCTTCAGCCCGAACAACCGGATCCCCGCGATCATCGACCCGGACGGGCCGGGGGGTAAGCCGATCACCGTGTTCGAGAGCGGGGCGATCCTGCTCTACCTCGGCGAGAAGACGGGCAGGTTCCTGCCGCGCGACCTGCGCGAGCGGGTACCGGTGCTGGAATGGCTGATGTGGCAGATGGGCGGCTTCGGGCCGATGCCTGGCCAGGTGCACCACTTCCTGCAGCAGCCCGACGGGCCGGCGAAGGATTACGGCCTGAAGCGCTACGGCGACGAGACGCGCCGCCTCTATGGCGTGCTGGACAAGCGGCTGGCCGGCCGGGACTGGGTGGCGACGGCGGGTGAGCCGAGCGTGGCGGATTTCGCCATCCTCGGCTGGGCCTGGCGGCATGAGCGGCACAAGGTGGACTTCGCCGACTTCCCGAATGTGGGGCGCTGGTACGCGGCGCTCTGCGCGCGGCCTGCGACGGCGAAGGGGCTGGAGGTGGCGCTGTCCTGACGGCGCCCGGGGCCGCGGTTCCGGTTTGACCCGGTCCGGCCCCGCCTGTATCACCCGCCCGGCATACGTCGTGAGCCTGCCATGCCTGCGGAGGGGTGGCCGAGTGG
>JAIYAI010000530.1 GCA_027489135.1 Acetobacteraceae bacterium | reverse complement strand
GTGCTGAAGATTAGCGTCATTCCTCGCAAATCAGTCACTATAGAGAGAATTGAAATGCAATATCGTGGGTGGATTATTTCGGGAAAGGCAGGATCTGATCTATCGATAATTCGTGATCACGAAAAAAATATGGTCTCGGGTGGCATGACAATCATCGGAGCCAGCGCAGCCATTGATATCAGTGACTTGGGCGTTGCGATAGGACTCGGAGCAAGGGTTACATCTATTGACCATATGCTCGTGAATAGTCCGCTCATGAGCTTGCGGGTTCCTTCAGTATTCTTGGAACAAAATGGAAAGGTTAGAAGAAATAGCCCCTGCTTCTGTGGGAGTGGCAAAAAATATAAGAGATGTCACGGCAAAGCCGTGTGAAAGCAAAATTATTTAGTTATTTTGGGTTTTTTGCGAGGATCGGGATATTTTTCAATGAAAATGTGATAAGATACGAGCAGATGTTGCTTGTTCAGGAACGCGTATCTTACCAAAATGAGATGTTGCTTCGTCTAGTCAGATGTGAATGACTAGAACCGTCCATCCCGCACCTCGAATTTCGTGGGCTTGCCGAGCGCCCGCCCGCCGCGCCCGACCCAGTCGGCCACCCAGTCCACCATGCGCAGCAGCGGCACGCGCGGATAGCCGAAGGTCGCGAAGGCGCGGCCGGCATTGGACAGCAGCGCCTCCGGCGCCTCCTGCCCCACGAAATTGGCGGGCCGGCCGAGGCGCTCGGCGAAGCGGTCAGCCAGCCAGCGGATGGAGATGGTCTCCGGTCCCGTCACGTTGACGATGGGGCAATCCTCTGCCGCGCGGCGCAGTCCGCGCAGGGTCCATGCATTGGCATCGCCCTGCCAGATCACGTTGGCATGGCCCATGGCCAGCGGCACCGCCTTCCCGGCCGCCACCTTCGTCGCCACGTCGTGCAGCACGCCGTAGCGGCAATCGATGGCGTAGTTCAGCCGCACGCCGAAGCTGCGCGTGCCGCGCGTGGCGCCCGCGTGCTGGAACACCCGCTCCCGCCCCAGCACGGAGGCGGCGTATTCGCCGGTCGGGGCGGGGGCGGTATTCTCGTCGGCGCCGCCCGACAGCACGGGAACCAGGGGCAGCACGTTGCCGCTGCTGAAGAAGACGATGCGCGACGCCGCCCAGCGCCCCGCCACGATCGCCGGCAGCAGCACGTTCATCGCCCAGGTCTGCTCCGGCGCGCCGGAGGCGCCGAATTTCCGCGCCGCCATGAAGACCAGGTTCGGCGCATCCGGCAGCGCGCCCAGCGCCGCGTGGTCGGTGAGGTCGGCCGAGAGGCATTCGATCCCCCAGCCCTCCATCCGCTCGCGCAGCCCGGGCTCCGACCAGCGGGCGACGGCGATGACGCGGCGGGCGGGATCGGCACGCTTCGCCAGGCGGCAGAGCGTCGGGCCCATCTTGCCGCCGGCACCCAGCACCAGGATGTCCCCCGGCGCCGCGGCGAGGTCCTCGACCAGCGCCGGGTCGGGCCGGGTCATCACCTCCTCGAGCATCGCCTCGTCGGCGATGCGGTCGGGCCAGGGGTCCATCATCGGTCCTTCCCTCAGGTGAAGGTCACGCGCACCGGCGGCAGGTCGCCGAAGCGGGCCTCCACGCTATCGCCCGGGCGCGGCGCGAGCATGCCGGTGCAGGTGCCGCTGCTGACGATCTCCCCGGCGCGCAGCCCGTCGCCCAGGCCGTTCCGCCGGTTCGCCAGCCAGACCACGGCCATGATCGGGTCGCCCATCACCTCGGCGCCTGTGCCGGTGCGGCGGACCGTGCCGTTCACCGCGACCTGGACCGGCAGCGCGGCGAGGTCCGTGCCGGGCGGGATCGCCGCGCCCAGCACGTAATGCCCGTTGCCGCTGCCATCGGCGAGGATGGCGGTGAAGGCCGGGCGCGGGTCCATCGGGATGCGGCATTCCGCGACCTCGGTGCCGCAGCGCACCTCCGCGACGGCGGCGAGCACTTCGTCCCGGGTCCAAGGCGTGCCGCGCGGGGGCAGGTCGCGCGCGATGCGGAAGACGATCTCCGCCTCCACGATCGGGTCGACCAGGGTGGCGTGCTCCAGCACCGCCGGGCTGTCGCGCAGAAAGGGCGCGAAGCTGCGGCCGAGGATGGGTTCGGGCTGGCGCAGGCGTTCGCGCATGACCGGGTTGGTGCCGGCGATCTTCCAGCCCAGCGGCGCCCAGCCGAGCAGCGCGGCGACGCGGTCCTGCACCCGATAGGCGGCGTCGGCATCGGCGGGGACGAGATCCGGCGGCAGGTCGCGCAGGTGGCGGCCGTCGCGACGCGCGGCGGCGAGGCGTTGCGCGAGGTCCTCCGCGGGCGTCATGCCGCGAGCGCGCCGGGATCGGGCAGCAGGGAGTCGGGCACCGCCTCCTCCTCGCCAGGGTCCAGCGGATCGCGCGCCAGCACGCGGTGCCGCAGCACGAGGCGCGCGAGCACGGCGCGGTCCGGGTCGCCAAGCCGCTGCGCTTCCCACGCCATCGCGGCGGCGCTGGTCAGGTGATAGAGCGCGCTCGCCGCCTGCCGCGCGAGGGCCGGGTCGTCCTGCGCACGGCCGGCCAGTGCCACCGCGCGGTCCAGCGCCGGGATCAACCCCGGCACCTCGCCGCCATTCCCGACCAGCGCGTGGATGTGGTCGCGCAGCACGGGCAGCGATCCCTCCCGCGCCGCGGCGCGCAGCACGTCGAGTGCGACGATGTTGCTCGTCCCCTCCCAGATGCTGCCGAGGTGGCTGTCGCGCAGCAGGCGCGGATCCGACCATTCCTCGATATAGCCGCAGCCGCCGCGCACCTCCATCGCGTCGCCCGTGACCTTCCGCGCGTCGCGGCAGGCGCGGAACTTCAGCAGCGGCGTCAGGATGCGCACCAGCGCATAGGCGCCGGGCTCACCCGCATCGGCGCGACGCAGCGCCTCGGCCGCCTGGAACACCATGCTGCGCGCCTGCTCCGTCGGCACCAGCAGCTTGAGCAGTTGCCGCCGCATCAGCGGCATCTCGACGATCCGCCGGCCAAAGGCGATGCGCCGATGCGCGATGAACAGCGCCTCCGTCGTCGCCCGGCGCATCATGCCGGCGGCGCGCATGCCGTTCGACAGGCGGGAGTTGTTCACCATGTCCGCCATCTGGCGGAACCCGGCCTCCGGATCGCCGACCAGGAAGGCCGTCGCCCCCTCAAGCCGGATCTCGCCCGAGGCCATGCTGCGCGTGCCGAGCTTGTCCTTCAGCCGCACGATCCGATAGGCGTTGCGCGTGCCGTCGGGCCGCTCCCGCGGCAGCAGGAACAACGACACGCCGCGCAGACCTGCCGGGGCACCCTCGCGCCTGGCCAGCACCAGGGCCATGCCCCCCTGGGGGTTGGAGCAGAACCACTTGTCCCCGGTCAGCCGCCAGGTGCCGTCCGGCGCCGGCGCCGCCATCACGGCGGTGGCGGCAATGTCCGACCCCGCCCCCTGCTCCGTCATGAACATCGCGCCCTGCCGCAGCGCATCCAGGTCGGTCTCGACCAGCCCTGGCAGGTACCGCGCGACCACCTCCGGATCGCCGAATTTGCGCAACGTGCGCGCCAGGCTGTCGGTCATCGACAGCGGGCAGCACAACCCGAATTCCGCCTGCACGAACAGCATGGTCAGCGCGTATTTCGCCGCCGGCGGCATCGGCGCGGGCCAGCCCAGCACGCCGCCGCGATGGCTCATCGCCGCCAGGCCGTAGTCGCCGAAGGCAACCTGCTCCAGCGCGCGGTAGCTCGGGTGCGTCTCGATCCAGGCCGCGTCCTCGCCGCGGCGTGACCGGGGGTGCAGCACCGGTGGATTTCGGTCCGCCTCCCCCGCCAGCCGGTCGAGCTCGCCGCCCGCCAGCGCGCCCAGCCGGTCGAGATGCGGCAGCAGATGCGCGAAGAGATCGGGCGGCAGGTAGAGCGACGCCACCCGCCGCGCCCAGGGATCGGCGCGGAACAGGTTCAGCCCCGCGGAATCCGGCACCGCCTCTGCACCCACGGGTGCGGCCATGCGCGCATCCGGCATCGGCAGGTCCATGGCGGCGTTCCCTCCCCTCGGCGCAGTGTCGCGCGCCAAGCATGACACGCGCGGGCGGCTTCTGCTAAACCCGGGCAGGCGCGTCGGTCCGCGCTCGTTCATGCGCCCGAGGGCCCTGCCGTGTGGAGGCGGCGGGACCGGCCCGGGGCGGACAGGAGCTGTCATGACCATCGCCGCCGTTCTGCAGGCGAAGGGGCCGGACGTGATCTGCGTCGCCGCCTTCACCACCGTCCCCGACATCGCCGAGATCATCGCCGCGCGCCGCATCGGCGCGGTCGTCGTGACCGACCCGGACCGCAACCTCATCGGCATCGTCAGCGAGCGCGACGTGGTCAAGGCCATCGCGGCGGAGGGCGCCGGCGCCCTGAAACGCACGGCGGAGGACCTGATGACCCGCGACGTCGTCACCGTCGCCCCCGATACCTCGGTCGAGCGGGCGATGGAGATGATGGACACCGGCTATTTCCGCCACCTGCCCGTGGTGCAACAGGGCCAGCTCGTCGGCATCGTCAGCATCCGCGACCTGGTGAAGCACCGGGTGATGGAACAGCAGCGCGAGATGGAACGCCTGCGCGCCGGCCTCGCCAAGGCCAGCTGACCGCGTTCGAGCCACCCACATCATCCCAGAAGGAATTCCGCCATGACGGTCGCCACCGTGCTCCGCCAGAAGGGTCGTGCCGTCGTCTCCGTCTCCCCCGACGCCAGCGTCGCCGCGGTCGCCGAGATCATCGCCTCACAGCGCATCGGTGCCGTGGTGGTCGTTGATACCGAGCAGCACCTGCTCGGCATCGTGTCCGAGCGCGACGTGGTGAAGGCGCTCGCCGCGCACGGCACGGAGGTGCTGAAGTTCAAGGCCTCCGACCTGATGACGCGGGACGTCGTCACCGCCACGCCCGACGTCACCGTGGCCCAGGCCATGGAGATCATGGATGCAGGCTATTTCCGCCACCTGCCGGTGCTCGACAACGGCAAGCTGGCCGGCATCGTCAGCATCCGCGACCTCGTGAAGTACCGCATGACGCTGCAGGAGCACGAGGTGGAGAGCATGAAGGCCTACGTCTGGCGCCAGGCCTGACCGGTTGCCCCCCCTTGGCGGTGACGCGACGGGCGCGCAGGATCGCGCCCGCATGGCTCGCAAGAGCGGCTGATTCACCGCCTCGGCAATGTCGCCCCGGCGGACCGGCCGCCAGGGGAGGAACACCAGCATGGCCCAGGAACCGTGGCGCCCGTCCGAACGCTACCCGGACCCGTCCTTCGAGGCGCTCGACCCCGCGTTCCGCAAATACCACTTGGCGCTCTCCGCCGTGGAGCGGCTCTGGCACGGCTCCCGCTGGGGGGAAGGGCCGGTCTGGCTCGGCGACGCCCGCTGCCTGCTGTGGTCCGACATCCCGAACAACCGCGTCCTGAAGTGGGAGGAGGAGACGGGCGCCGTCAGCACCTGGCAGAAGCCCTCCAACAACGCCAACGGCCATACGCGGGACCGCCAGGGGCGCATCCTGGCCTGCGAGCATGCGGGCCGGCGCGTCGTGCGCTTCGAATATGACGGCAGCACCACCGTCATCGCCGACAGCTTCCAGGGCAAGCGGCTGAACAGCCCGAACGACGTCGTCGTGAAGTCCGACGGCTCGATCTGGTTCACCGACCCGCCCTTCGGCCTCTACGCCTACTACGAGGGCGTGAAGGGCGAACCCGAACTGCCGCACACCAACGTCTACCGCGTCGACGGCCAGACCGGCGCGATCACGCTGGTGACCGACGCGGTGAACCACCCGAACGGCCTGGCCTTCAGCCCGGACGAGAGCATCCTCTACGTCGTCGAGAGCCGCGCAGATCCGCGCAACATCCTCGCCTTCGACGTGAAGCCGGACGGCAAGACCCTGGGCGCGCGGCGGGACTTCATCCAGGCCGCGCCGGGCCAGTCGCCGGACGGGTTCCGGGTGGACGTGGACGGCAACCTCTGGTGCGGCTGGGGCGGACTGACGGTGGAATTCGACGGCGTGCGCATCTTCAACAGCGCCGGCGCGCCGATCGGGCATATCCACCTGCCGGAGCGGGCGGCCAACCTCTGCTTCGGCGGGCGGTACCGGAACCGACTGTTCATCTCGGCGGCGCAGTCGCTGTACGCGACGTATGTGAACACGCAGGGCGTGGCCGGGGGGTAACGCGAAGCGGGACCCGGCGCTGCGGCGCCGGGCCCCTCGCCGTCAGCCCGCCGGCGACCGGTAGGCGTGGCTCCTGTCCTTGACCATCTGCATGGCGGCCCGGGCTTCCTCCGGCGTCAGCAGAGGGTGCGTCTCGAAGCGTGTGAACGCGCCCGAGGTGGTGGCGCGCATGCTGCACGCGGCGGCCGCGACGTTGTCCGCGAAGGTGCAGATCGCCACGCCGTCATACTCGCCCAGCATGAAGTGGTAGCTCTGCATCGTGCCGCCGAAGGCCTCGACCAGCGCCCGGGCCGGCGCCTCGCGGTCCTGCGGTGCCTCGGTCATCGTCTTCGCAGCGGCCACGCTGAACATCCAGCGCAGTTCGTAGCTTGGCATGATCAGTCCTCCCTTTGCGACGGTATGTCGCAAAGGAAGCGTATCAATGTATCAGAACCGGTGTCACGCCTTCTCCATCACCCCATCGGCAAACCCACCAACCAGGTCATGGATCCGCGCAGGGTCGGACTGCTCCATCACCCGCCGCGCGAAGCGCGCGCAGTCGGCGATATCCAGCGCGCGGATCGCCTGCTTCACCCGCGGGATGGAGCTTGCGTTCATCGACAGGCAGCGGATGCCCAGGCCCAGCAGCAGCGGCACCAGCCGCGGGTTGCCCGCCATCTCGCCGCAGACGGAAACCGGCATGCGCAGGCGCAGCGCCGCTTCGGTGGCGAACTGCATCAGCCGCAGCACGGCGGGGTGCAGCGGATCGTACAGGTGGGCGACGTCGGCCTCTCCCCGGTCCACCGCCAGCGTGTACATCGCCAGGTCGTTGGTGCCGATGGCGAAGAAATCCGCCTCCAGGGCGATCGCGTCGGCGGCTAGCGCCGCGCCCGGCGTCTCGATCATCACGCCGAGTTCGGGCAGGCGGTCCGGCAGGTGGACGCCGCGGCGGCGGATGCGGCGGGCGACGCGCTCGTAGATCTCGCGCGCCTGCTTCACCTCGGCCGGCGTCGTCACCAGCGGCAGCAGGATGCGCACCTTGCCCTTGTCGGCCACGCGCAGGATGGCGGCGAACTGCACTTCCAGCAGTTCGGGCCGCTTCAGCAGCAGCCGCAGGCCGCGCAGGCCGAGCGCCGGGTTGGGGCCGCCATGCAGCGCCTCCATCCCCTCGGCCAGGGCCTGCATGTCCTTCTCCCCGCCCCAGTCGAGCACGCGGATGGTGACGGGATCGCCGCCCATCGCCTCCAGGACCTCGGTATAGGCGGCGACCTGCGCCTCCTCGTCGGGCAGGTCCTCCCGGTTCATGAAGAGGAACTCGGTGCGCAGCAGGCCGATGCCCTGGGCGCCGGCCTGGTGGATCAGCGGCAGTTCCGCGGGGATTTCGAGGTTGGCCTGCAGCTCCACCTCCTCCCCGTCCGTGGTCACGGCGGGCAGGCGGCGCAGCTTGGCCAGCTTCGAACGTTCGCGGGCATAGGCGGCCAGCGCCTCCCGCCCCGCGGCGAGCGCCTCCTTGCCGGGGCGCAGCACGATGGTGCCGGCGCCGCCGTCGAGCACCGCCTCGTCGCCGCGGGCGATGCTTTCGGTCAGCCCGTGCACGCCGAGCACGGCGGGGATGCCCAGCGCCCGGAGCATGATGGCGGTGTGGCCATCGGCGCCGCCTTCCTCCGTCGCGACGCCGGCGATGCGGGAGGGATCGAGCAGCGCGGCATCGGCCGGCGTGATCTCCTCGGCCACCAGGACCGACCCCTGGGGGACGTCCTTGAAGCTGC